>VGLH01000025.1 GCA_016866785.1 Candidatus Poribacteria bacterium | reverse complement strand
CGTCGTGCCAATCGGAGTCCGGACCCGCCGCCTCCAGCATCGCTTGCGGCGTGACGGAAACGACGCGGGCTCGACGCGCCATATCGACGATCGCCCGACTTCCTGACGGGTCACGGCAGAAGAGCACGGCAACCGCCGGAGCTGGTCCGTCGGACTGCTCTCGGTAGGGCTCCAGCGAATCACGAAGCTGGAGGTCGTTGTGGTAGGTGATCGCCGGCACACGCCGACAGCCGACCGCCAGCTCGGTGAGCGACCCAAGTAGACCGCTGCTGTCGAGCACGAACAGATACGGCTGTCGGGCGCCCTCCGGCTGCCGGAGCAGTCGAGCGACGGCACGCTCGAACGTCACGGCTGGTCTTCGGCTTCCAGCGCTTGGCGCGCCGCCTCCAAGGAGGCGCGCTGTTCGGCGGTCACTTCGGGATACTGCGGGTCGATGTCCTTGAGGCAGTTGACGATGATCTCGGCGACGACGAGGCGGCTGTACCATTTCCGGTCGGCGGGAATGACGAACCACGGGGCCCAGTCCGTGCTCGTGTTGAGGAGCGCCTGCTCGTATGCCTCCTGGTAGTCGTCCCAGAGCGCGCGCTCCCGTAGGTCTGACTGGGAGAACTTCCAGTTGCGCGCCGGGTCTTCGATGCGCTGCAGGAAGCGCCGCTTCTGCTCATGCTTGGAGACGTGGAGGTAGAACTTGAGGATCCGCGTGCCGTTCCGCGCCAGATAGCGTTCGAAGTTGTTGATGTCCTTGTAGCGCTCCTCCCAGATGCGCTTCGTCACGACCTCAGCAGGAAGATGTTGGTGCGCGAGGATCTCGGGGTGAACCCTCGCCACCAGCACCTCCTCGTAGTAGGATCGGTTGAAGATGCCGATCCGTCCTCGCTCCGGGAGTCGACGCGTCGTGCGCCACATGAAGTCGTGGTCCAGCTCTTCTGCGGACGGGGCTTTGAACGAGTGGACTTCGCATCCGGCCGGGTTGATGCCGGACATGACGTGCTTGACGGTGCCATCCTTGCCGGCGGCGTCCAGAGCTTGGAAGACCAGCAGCAGGGAGTAGCGGTCAAAGGCGTAGAATCGGTCTTGGAGGTCCTGAAGTTGCTCGACATCCTCTGCGAGCTTTGCCGTCGCAGTCTTCCTCGTATACTCTCCTGGATCATCGGTCGGGCACTTCTTCAGCGCGAACGACTTCGGATCGACACGGTACCTGTCACCCAGCATGGACGCCTCCCTCGGTAGACAACAAGTGCACGACGCAAACGATTGTAGGTGCGCTGCGGTCGCTACGCAATCCTATCACGAGAAGCACGTCATCAGATGCACTACACGGCTCTAGGCGGCGCATTTGAAGTCGGCGCAAGCTGCCATCTGTTGCAGCTCGCCGGTCGAAGTATCCTCATCGATGCCGGTCTGCGACCCAACCAACGAGGCGAGAGCAGCCTTCCCGATCTCGACAAGCTCAGCGCGCTGACCGGAGAGAGGCTCGATCTCATCCTGCTCAGCCACGCGCACATCGACCACACGGGCGCATTGCCGATTGTCCACAGCCTCTACCCCGGCACTCCGGTCGTCACGACGCCCCCGACCCGGGTCATCGTGGACATCCTCCTCCGCGACACGATCCGCATCATGCAGAAGCAGTCGGAGGAGTCCGCCGAGTTCCCGCTGTTCGACCAGGAGGATGTCGAGAGCGCGCTCTTCGCCCTGCGGGTCGAGGAGTTCAACACGTGGTTCGAGCCGATTGACGGGGTCCGGTGCTACTTCCACCGATCCGGTCATATCGTGGGAGCCGCGTCGATTCTCATCGAGACCTCCGAAGCGCGCGTGGTCTACTCCGGCGACATCTCCGTGGCGACGCAGCGCACGGTCGCCGGCATGACGCCCGTGGACTTCTTCCAGCCGGACATCCTCATCCTCGAAGGGACGTACGGCGACGGCATCCACGACGGTCGCAAGGAGCAGGAGCAGAAGCTCGCACGAGACGTCGCGGAGGTCGTCCAGTCTGGCGGAACCGTGCTCATCCCCAGTTTCGCGTTGGGACGCGCGCAGGAGATCATCCTCATCCTGAAATCCGCGATGATGAGCGGCTTGATTCCCGTGTTCCCGATCTGTGTGGACGGAATGGTCCGCTCGATCTGCGACGCATACACGGAGCTCCTGGACTACCTGCCGGACCGTCTGCGCAACTTCGTACGCAACTCGCGACAACACGTCTTCTGGAGCCGCCCGCAGAAAAGCATCCCGGAGGTGACTCGCGTCCTGCCGTCGGAGCGGATCTCGCTCTTCACGGCATCGCCTCGGTGTATCATTGCGTCATCGGGCATGCTGGTCGGCGGACCCAGCGCATATTATGCGCGCGTCCTCTCCGCGGACCCGAAGAACGCGATCTTCATCACCGGCTATCAGGACGAAGAAGCCCCCGGGCGTCGGCTCCTGGAGCTGCAGACGGGCGACTCGCTCCGCATCGACGACGAAACGGTTCCTGTGCTGTGCCGCGTCGCCAAGTACAACCTGTCCGCACATGCCGATCAGGTGCAGCTCTGCCAGCAGGTCAGCTACATGAACCCAACAAACATCGTATTGGTTCATGGCGAGCCGCGAGCCCTGCAAACGCTGCGGCAGAAGCTCATCGACCGGCACGTCGTTTTCGTCCCGATGAACGGCGACACATTCGATCCGATGGCGACCCCAGGCTGGATGACGGACCACCGACGTGCGCGCATCGACACGGAGCGCGACCGATTCATCGGCGATGTGCGCTTCGACGGGGAGGGCATCACGATTCGGTTCGGGGGCGATCTGTTCCGCCACGAGGCGTGGCGTCAGTACTTCCAGGGGTACGACACCGTCGAAGCGAAGTTCACCGGCAAAAGGCTGCTCGTCAAACCGGTCATGGCTGACGATGGCGAGAACGAAGAGGTCGGCTGAGGCTGCCGAAGGCATCAACAGAACATGGAGGATCGCATGGCGCGTATCGTCCTCGAGTCCAGTTGCCCGGACCTGAAGCTCGCGCATCGTGGCAAGGTGCGGGACGTGTATGACCTGGGCGCCCAACTCCTCATCGTTGCCACGGATCGCATCTCGGCATTCGACTGCGTGCTGCCGAACGCCATACCCGACAAGGGCAGAACCCTGACCGCGCTCTCGGAGTTCTGGTTCGGTCTCATCGGGGATATCGTGCCGAACCATCTGATCAGCACGCGGATCGCCGACTTCCCACCAGTCGCGCGCCAATACGCGGACCAGCTCGAGGGGCGCTCGATGCTCGTCCATCGGGCGCAGCGCGTCGATAGCGAGTGCGTCGTTCGTGGCTACCTGAGCGGCTCCGGATGGCGCGAGTACCGCGCGAGCGGAACCGTCTGCGGCGCTCGGCTGCCATCGGGGCTTCGCGAGTCCGACCGACTGCCCGAGTCGATCTTCACTCCGGCGACCAAAGAGGACTCAGGTCACGACGAGAACATATCGGTCGAGCGGATGCGCGAACTGGTCGGCGACGAGGTGACCGACGCCCTCCAGCGCACCAGCATCGCCGTGTATGAGCGCGCCGCTGCCTACGCCCTCGAGCGGGGCATCATTATCGCCGACACGAAGTTCGAGTTCGGATACCGGAACGGCGAGCTCATCCTGATCGACGAAGTCCTGACGCCGGATTCCTCGCGTTTCTGGCCCGTAGACGACTACGCTCCGGGCAGAAGCCAAGCCAGCTTCGACAAGCAGTATGTCCGCGACTACCTAGAGACGCTCGACTGGGGCAAGCAGCCTCCGGCTCCTCCCCTCACCGACGAGGTCGTCGCGGGAACCAGCGCTCGCTACCGAGAAGCGTATCAGCGGCTCGTCGGATCGCCGCTCTGAGACGCGGGTTCGCCTTCTGGAACCCAGTCGAGCGTCGGTTCGTCCCAGGTGAACACCTCCAGTGGACCGTACTGAAGGTTCAGGGTCAGGCTCCGTGGCTTGGCGGAACTGTCGTACAGGTTGTAGTCGTGGGCGACTACGTAGGTATGCAGCCCGCTGGGGATGGTCCGCGCGGCGTTCACCAGGTCGTCGAGGCTCCTGACCGGCACGCCGTTCAGCTCAATGATGAGCACCTTCGAATTGCCGTTTCGGTCGCGTACGCCTGCCCGTGAGAAACTGCTGCCGGCGACGGCGAACGGCATGAACCCGCCGTCCCCCTCGATGTGAATCTGGTGTCTCAGGTTCAGGCTGAGGTCGTGGAAGATTCCTCCGGCGAATCGGGCGAACCGGCGGAGCTTGCCGGTCTCCAGATCGAACACCGGCACGTCGAGTCGGAGCAACTCTCCATTGCGGTACACTTCCATCGCGACCGTGCTGCCGACATAGTCGTCCAGAATCCTGTCGTAGAGAAACAGGTCGTCGCGCAACAGCTTTCCGTCGGCGCGGTAGATGATGTCGCCCGGCTGGAGCAGCCCGGCTGAGGGAGTCTGCGGTATGATGCCCTCGATCTGGATGACGTGCGGCGTGCCGCCGGTCATCGAGGGTCCGATCTCAGCGGCGGACGCCCCTGGCAGCCGGTAGTGGCGGATCGCTTCACCAATCGAGATCAACTCCAGGTCAGCCCCTGTGTCGCCTCTGGCGATGCGTTCCCCAGCTTGCAGTTGTTTCAGGGCGGTCGTCAGGTAGTCGCTGGGTAACTCGAAGCTCGACGTGTCGGTTCCTGCGGCGTGGATGGCGACGACGTTGCCGCGTGCATTCCATACCGGGCTGCCACTGCTCCCGCCAGTGCGGTCGAACGTCGTATGCAGGTAGGCTCCGTGGCGGTCGCCCTTGTTCACGATCAGGTTGGTGACAGCGCCGGTCTTGATCGAGTACTCCTCTTTCTCGTTGTTGCCGACCATCAGGAGCTCATCGCCGACGCTGAGGTTCCGCCACGACTCGAACGAGACTTGCTGGAGCTCAAATCCGACCTGCTCCGGGTCAATCTTGTAGAACCCGAAGTCCTGTATCGGGTCGTAGTACAGCAGGTGAGCCTCGGTGAATGATCCGTCGTAGAAGTTCACCTTGACGTAGGCGGGGCTCACGCCGGTGACGTGCCGGTTCGTGGCAATGATCCCGCGCGCGCCATCGACGACGAAGCCGGTCGCGTACGAGGTGCCCTGGGACTCCGACTCAAAGACGACTTCGGCGGAGCGCTCGATGTTGACGACGGACGGCTTGAACCGAGCGATGTCCTCCGTCCAGTCCCTCGCTGCGGATAGCGGAAACGGTACGGTGACAGCGACCAACAGGAGCACGTTCGCGAGACGACGTCCCATCGGGTTGCCTCCGGGCTACGGGTCACGACGTACGGTGCGACTGGCGGTGCAACTGGCGGCGCGACATCTGCGTTGAGTCTGTCGAGGCGATGTGGTATAACGCACGAGGATGCCTCGGGTCGATTATGGGACGCGAGATGTCGCGTCCGCAAGCCCGCTGATCCTGCACTTTCGGATCGACGCGGGGCACCGATGACGGGATAGGTGTGAAACACTGCATCGTTGAGACGGCGGTGCTTCGGCGCGTGCCGTGGACCACGGCGACATGCGCCGGGAGGTCTGTATCGCGTGAAAGTCACACTCTGGGGTGTCCGGGGCTCGATCCCAACACCCATGTCTACCGAGCAGTATCAGGCAAAATTGCGTAGCGTCCTGCGACGCGCTGCGAAAGCCGACCTTTCCGACGATGACGCCATCGCCGAGTTCGTGGCACGCCTGCCCAAAGGCGATCGAGAGCTCGTCGGAGGCAACACGACGTGCGTCCAAGTCCACGACGACGAGACGCATCTCATCTTCGACGCCGGCTCTGGGATGCGGCCTCTGGGCCAGTCGCTCATGTCCGGTCCCTTCGCGCGCGGGGCTGGATGCGCCCATATCTTCTTCAGCCACCATCACCACGACCACACGTGCGGCTTCCCATTCTTCACGCCCGCCTACATACCCGGGAACGAGATCCACTTCTACGGTGTGCACGAGAACATCGACACGCGGATGATGGGCTTACAGGCGCGCGAGTACTTCCCGGTGCCGTTCCATGTGATGGCGTCGAAGAAAGCCTTTCACCAGATGGAGGAAGACGTCCCCATTCGGGTCGGGGAGTTCACGATCACCGCGTCCCAGATGAACCATCCTGGAGTGTCGTACGGCTACCGCGTCCGCTGGCGGGATCGGGTTTTCGTCTTTGCGTCGGACTCGGAGTACAAGAACCCGACCGAGCAGGAACTGAATCGGTACACCGATTTCTTCCAAGATGCGGACCTCGTGTACTTCGATGGTCAGTACAGCCTACAAGAGGCATTCATCAAAGAGAACTGGGGGCACAGTTCTGCCCTGGTCGGGGTCGATTTCGCTGTTCGCGCGAATATCCGAACACTGCTGATCAGCCATCACGAGCCGGCATACTCCGACGACACGATTGCAGATCTGATCCAACAAGCACGCGACTACCTCGCCTTCGCCTATCCCGACGCACAGGTAGAAATCGAGATTGCCTACGCGGGCGATACCTACGATCTGACCTCGCCGGGGTGATGCGTCGCCGTGGCGCGCGGTCGGATCATTGCGTCGCCAGGAGCCAGCGATGAGCGCGACCCATCCCGACTCCGTGCGCGCACGAATCGAGTCGCACCGCAAGCGCCATGTGACGCTCGTCATCAGCCAACCCGGGGGTGAACCCCTCGCGAACGCGACCGTCCACGTTCAACAGACCCGACACGACCTCCTGTTTGGCAGCAACATCTTCATGTGGCGCGAGGACGCGTCCGACTGGCAGTCGGAGTACCGCCGCCGGTTCACGGACCTGCTGAACTTCGCCACGATCGGGTTCTACTGGTGGGCGTACGAGCCCCGACGTGGGGAACCCAGGCACGCCTACGCAGAAGCCGTTGCCGACTGGTGCGCTGAGCGCGGAGTTGTCACCAAGGGTCATCCGTTGGTGTGGAACTACGCAGCGCCGCAATGGCTCCCTGACGACTTGGCTGAGATCAGAACTCTGTCCGACGAGCGCGTCCGCGACTGCATGACTCGGTTCGCGGACAGCATCGGCATCTGGGATGTCGTCAACGAGGCGACGGATCCCTTCCGCTCCGACCTGAACTTCGACAACCTGATGTCCGACGCCTGGCGCGACTACGGTCGGGTCGAGTGGACGAAGCACTGCTTCCGCATTGCGCGCGAGGCGAATCCGCAGGCGACGCTCCTCATCAACGACTACCGTCACGATGCTGCCTACGAACGGCTCATCGAGGAGCTCATCGACAACAACGGCAAGCCGCTCTACGACGCCATCGGCATCCAGACCCACCAGCACGGCGGCGCGATCCCGCTCGATCGGCTGTGGGATACCTGCGAGCGATTCTCGCGGTTCGGCGTCCCGCTGCATTTCACGGAGACGACCTTCGTCAGCGGGCCCCGCTCGGACGGCGGATGGAAGACGACTCCCGACGGCGAGGCGCGGCAGGCAGACGACGTCGAAGCGTTCTACTCGCTCCTGTTCAGCCATCCTGCGGTCGAGGCGATCACGTGGTGGGACTTCTCGGACCTGCACGCGTGGCAGTCGGCTCCGGCTGGACTGCTCCGCGAGGACATGTCGCCGAAGCCAGCGTACGAACGGCTCCACAGCCTGATTCAGGACGCGTGGCGGACGAGCGTGGACGTGCGAACCGACGCGGAAGGGCGCGCGTCGTTGACGGGGTTCCACGGAACCCATCGCGCGACGGTGCGAGGCGATAACGGGGCGTCCGCGTCGTGCGAGTTCGCCATCGATCGCGGCGGTCCTGAGACGATTGCTCTGCCCATCCAGTAGACGACGCAGATCACAGACGGAGCCCGATGTCTACCGTTGCTGTCGAGGTGCTCAACCCGCTTCGTCGCGTCCCGCTGTCGCTCATCGTCGACGACTCCGCGCCGTGCGTGAACCTGAGCTGGTACTGGATCCGCGACCGCGCGGCGTGGAAGGCGCGGCGCTACGCTGGACAACCGCTGCACCGAGCGGACGGCGACCCGGAGCGGATCGCGAGCCATCCGAACGCGATTCCTTCGGACTTCGCTCGGCAGTTCGCCGAGTGGAGCATCGTCGAGGGTCTCCGGGGGAAGTTCAGCCTCATCCCGTTTCCGGCTTGCCTCGGAACGGTCGATACGCGGATCGAGGGGCATTCCGACAGCGAGCTCAAGGCGTGGCTCGACGTGTACCGCGATCTGCTGCGTCAGAACTACGACCTGACGCCGGAGATGCTCTCGCACACGTTCGTCGTGGACCTGGCGACGTGGGAACCGACAGACATCTGGGAGCAGTTCGACTGGGAGGGTCCCGTCGAAGAAGGCTTGCTGACGGAATACATCGCCGCCGCGCTTCGGTTGCTGCGTGAAGTAGGAGTTGAGGCGACCGGAGTGACTTCGCCGGGAGGCTTCGGCGTTCGGATGGAGGAGACCTACGCCCGCGCGACGCTCGCCGCCAGCATCGAGACGACGGGGAACCGATTGCCCTTCTACTTCCTGCGCACCTACACGGGCCGTCCGCCGGACGTGCCGATCCGCGAGATGGATCGCGGGACAGGAACGGGCGCGGTCAGCGTCATCGCGTGCACCGGCGACTGGTTCGGCGGATGGACGGGCTACGACCGAGGCGACCCCGACCGGTTCATCACGCCCGATCTGCGCGGCGGACGGCTCGTGGAGGTCATCGAGGCGGGAGCTCCGGCCGTCATGTGCGGACATTGGCCCGGGTTCTACTTCGCCGGGGAGGAGTACGGGTTCGGCGTGCTGAAGGAAGTGAAGCGGCGCCTGGACGCCTACGACCCTGACGCTGAGCGCACGATCTGGATGACCAACGGCGAGATCGCGCGGTACTACGCGGCGCGCGAGATGGCGACCGTCGCCGTCCAGAGGGCGGAGGACACAGTCGTCGTCACGGTCTCATCGCCGATCGCCTGTCCTGATTTCACGTTCTCGCTGCGGGGTGTTCGAGCTAGATCGGTCCGGATGCCGGACCCGCCGACTGGCGGCGTTCGCTGGATGCCTGAGCGCGGCAGCCAACGGGCGTTCCGAGCGCCGGGCTACCTGCCGGAGGGCTCCGACACCTACATCGGCGTCCACCTCGACCCGGGCTCGACGCGGCTCGTCTGCTACGTCTAGGTGTCAGCCGCCGGACTTGGAGCCGTACTCGGCTTTGCCCGCGACCATGTAGTCCCACACCGCCGAACGCCAAGAGGCGACGCGCTCCCGTTCGAGGGGGTCCGTCGCGAGCCCTTCGGCTTCGTCGATGCGACGCCCTAACTCGGACATCACGCCGTCTGTGCCGAGATACTTCCAGGCGAGCTCCGCTGTCTGGTGGTACTGGGTCTCGACCTGGCGGATTGGGTCCGGATAGTTGGACGGGTCCGCGAACCGGCGCTCGATCAGGTCATAGAACCGCTTCATCGGTTCCGCTGCGCGCCCGAAGTAAAGCCGGAAGAACTCGTCCAGCGTGGCTTCGACATCGAGCGTGGCGTCGTGGTAGAGCCGCATCGTTACGTAGTAGTCCACCTGCTCGCCGATGCCGCAGAGGAAGACGCCTCGAACGCCGTCCTCGTGGTACATGCGGATCTGGGCGGCATGGCCGCGGATGTTGAATCCGGGGAAGCACTTCCACCCGCTGATGAGGGCGGGCTCCATGGGGAAGCAGTAGTAGTTCCACAGGTGAATGGGTCGGTCGCGCGGCTCAACCCACGCCTTGTAGAGGTCGATGTCGTTCTTGCGGATGAGAGGAGCCCAGTAGTTGCGGTTCTGCAGGCACGGCGCGACGGCGACGTTGGGTTCCAGCTCGAAGTCCGTCGGTCGGAAGGCGTAGACGTGGTACGCGAGCGTCGCGATCCACTTGGACGGATGCGTCTTGCCGACCTCGCGCGCGACGGCGTTGACGAACTGAAACAGGTAGTGCGTCGCGGTTCCGCTGCTGAAGTGCGAGCCCCGGATGTTGTCTCGATCGCGTTCGAGCCACGCCTGGCATCGGTCGCACTTGCACCAGTTGGCGTTGTCCATGGGTACGACGGCGAAGTAGTCGCCCATGGCGACTTGGTAGCCCTTGAGGCCCCTGCCGTCGAAGTAGTCGCGGGCGTCATGGGCGACTTGCTCGACGAGGGCGGCGTTCGTGTAGCAGAACTGCCGCTCGCCCTGTGTCCACCCTTGCGCGAAGTAGTCCGGGCGCTCGCCTTCGAACAGATGGGGGTTGTCGGGGTTCTGCTTGAGGAACCGGTCGTAGAAGCTGCGGAACGAGTGGTTGGCTCCCCAACGCTCGCCGCCGACGCGCATCCGCCGCCAGTAGAGCGCGAGCTGGTCGCCGTTGGGATTCCCCCATTGCCCTTGCAGGATGGGCCATCCGCCGCCGATGCCCTCGCGGTAGGACATCGCGGGAGCCCGCCGGACGTCCTCGCCTTCGACAGTCAGCGTCTGAGCGCGAGGAACCACGACGTTGAGAGTCGAGGGCCCGTACCACCGTACGCCGCAGAAGCGTTCGAGGAAGTCGTAGACGGCGTATGCCGTGCCCTGGTCGTCGAACAAGCCTGGAAGCTCGATGGAAACGCGGTCGCCGTTGCTCTTGGGCGATCCGCCGGTCGCCGCCAGGTAGTCGATCCGGTGGCGCGCGTCCTGGAGCGTCATGAAGTTGGTGCCGCGACCGACTTCGGCGCGGTTCTCCGGCGTGTCTTGCCAGTCGCGGCCGATCAGGACGACCTCGTCGCCCGTGAACCGGATCGCGTACTCCTGCGACGCGAAATCGGACGACCTGAGCCCGAGCTGGCGTGTTCGCTCGCTCTCGCCGACGAGCAGGCGAACGATTCCCGGCGCACTCGCGGCGTCTGCCGTGATCGCGAGCCGGGCTCCCGTCATGCGCTCGACGTGATACTGGAGCTCCATCGCCGCCAGACGCGCCGACGGCGTCGGGGCTGGGTCGGTCAGAATGACGGCTGCCGGCTCCCCGTCCCGGACGAGCGTCACGCTCTGGCTCATCCTGCCGCTCCGGTTTCGAGCGCCTTACGGATGTTCGCGCGCGTGCCTTCGACATCGAAGCAGTCATGCTGGTTGCCGCGCATGATGCGCGTCGCGATGGCTTTCGCTTGCTTCTCGGTGAGGTAACCCTCGTCGACCTCCGCCTGGAGAGCGCGATCGATCTCTTGGCGCGCCTGCGCCGCGTAGGCGAGCGTGCTCGTGGGCCACGCCGTATCGCCGCCGAAGGCGAATACCTTGTTGATCGGCGCGGCGTGGATGAACCGGCGGAGGAAGTCGCGCGAGCTGAACGGATCGATCGTCCACGCCCAGCACAGGTCAGCCCAGACGTTGCGGTAGTGTTTCGTCAGGGCGACGAGCTCTTGGGTATAGGGATACGACGCGTGCATGAGGACGAACCGCGTGTTCGGGTACTTCGCCAGCATGCCGCCGAGGAGCCCGGGTGCGATGCGGCTGACGGGCATCCGGTCGTTTCCGGCGTAGTAGCCGGTATGGAGCTTGAACGGCAGCGAGTGCTCCGCTGCCAGTTCGACTCCCCGCGCCCAGCACCAGTCGCCGAGACACAGCCGAGTGTGGACGCCGATGGTTTCGGGCGGGTTCTGCAGAACGGCGTCCAGGGCTGCGCCGGCTTCGGCGTCCGAGCGTTCCGTCCACTCCAGCGTGCGGTTGTAGGCATGCTGCGCCTTGACCGCGATGGCGAAGGGTGCGTACTTGGCGAAGATCGCCTCGATGGCGGCCCGCAGGCTGGCGATATCGACGACGTCGATGCCTGTGTGGTCGTGGATCTGCTTGGCGTTCACCTCGCCGAAGCTGAGCCCAGCCCATGAGATGTCGTAGAGAAAGAAGTCGGGACCTGACTCGTCCGGCGCGCACGCCCACGAGAAGTCGTCAACTTGGATGTGGTCGAGATTAGCGTCGTCGCGGAGCATGCGATACCGCTCGCCTGGCTTCTGCATCCTGCGCGCGAGGCTGGCGGCTTTGGCGATCCGCTTGGGCGTCATCTTGTCGAGCCCGTAGACGCGCTCAGCGATCAGTCGAACCGCTGCGCCGTAGCCGGTGAACTGAACCGCTTCCCACGCGGCGCGGATGCCACGGAAGCGTCCGGCGATATCGTCGTCCTCAGCGTTGAAGAGCCGCTGCATCGCTTCGGACGAGACGCGCGCCGAGTGCAGGTCGGCTGGGACATAGTTCCCGAACAGGTCCTGTAGGATGTCGGGGCCCTTGTCGACCCACGACGACTCGCGCTGGAGGTGGTTGTGCGTATCGACGAGCGGCGTCTCGGCGATGTGGTGGGCGAGGTCGGTCGGCATCTTCTCTCCCTATCGAAGGCAAGGCGGGCGGCAGCATGGACGCTGCCGCCCGCCGGATGATTCAGCTCGGAAGGGCTTTCTTGAGTTCGTCGATGAGTCCGTCGGGCGGATCGAAGGGCAGATCGATGGGCTCGCGTCGGAGCGCCGACGTGTACATGCCGAGAATGATACCGAACTCGTGAAGAGAGGTCGCCAGACGCGTCGGATGGGGCTTGTCGTGTTCGAGCCAGTCGAAAACGGCTTCCGTCAAGCCGGCTTGGGCGAGCAGGTCTTGTTCGCCGTAGCTGTGGGAGCCCGCCTCGTAGCCACCGGAGACGGTGAAGCGTTCCCATCCCGCCATGTACCAGTGCGTCCACCCCTTCGTCCCGTAGGTCGCAACGCGCTTGTGCATGTACACAGACTCGCTGGGGTTGCTCATGGGAGCCGAACGCGTGCCGAAAGTGACCTGCGCACGGATGCCGCCCTCGTACGCTATGGCGGCTTCGCCGTGCGCCGGGGACGGCTGCCTGCCTTCGAGGTGTCCGCCGCCTCCGGAGACGTTCCCGAAGACCTGCGTCGGCCGCGCCCAGTCGATGTAGGACGACACGAGCTGGAGGACGTGGGGACCCTGGTCGATGGGCGTCGAACGCGCGCTGGCGTCCACGAAGCGCACGTCGCCGATCTCACCGTCCATGACCTGCTTCTTGAGCATCAGGTTGTGCGGGTGGAAGTGAAGCTGCGTGTTGACGACGAACTTCGTCTTGCTGGTTCGCTCGAGTTCGCGGATCTGCTTGTAGTCCTCGCTCTGGAGTGCTATCGGCTTCTCGATGATGACGGCAGGTACACCGTGCTCCGAGGCGAGGCTCATTAGGGAGTGGCGGATCGTCGGCGGCGTGACGATGTGGAGGAGGTCGGGCTTCTCCTTCTCGAGCATCGTGGACATGTCCGTGTAACGAGTCTCGACGCCGAAATCGTCGCCGAATGACTTGAGCCGCGCTTCGTCCATATCGCAGAGGGCGATCAACCGTCCGCGCTGGACGTGTTTGTAGGCTTGGGCGTGCCCCCGAGCTCTACCACCGCATCCCAAGAACGCACATCGGAACATGAATCGTTCTCCTCGTTGGGAACCTCCGGACCGATTGCGACGCCATTCTACCAAGCGGCTGGATTCAAGACACCGACTGTGCTATGAATAGCCCATCCGCGATTGGCTCCAATCACACCGAAGGAACAGGAACCATGGCGAAGGAATCGCGCGAGCTGATCGGCAGAAACCTGGACGGCTGGCGGATGCGGAACGCGAGTCAGCCCAACATGTGGGTCGTCAAGGACGGGGTTCTCGACAACACGGGAACCGGCAGCGATATCATTTCTGAGGATGAGTTCGGCGACTTCGAGATGCACATCGAGTACTGCTTCCCGAAGGACTCCAACAGCGGCATCTACCTGCGGGGTCGCTACGAGCTCCAGATCCTCGACAGCCTCGGGAAGACCTACAACTACCCCGCCGAGAACGGCGCGCTCTACAACCAGAAGCGCCCCGACGTCGAAGCGACCAAACCCGCCGGCGAGTGGCAGATCATGGACGTGACTCTCAAGGGCATGGTGCTCGACGTGACGCTCAACGGGAAGAAGATCCACAGCGGCGTCACGATTGCCGGACCCACTGGCGGGCAGCTCGGCAACGACAACCCGCCGAAGGGTCCGCTGATGCTCCAGGGCGACCACGGGCCCGTGAAGTTCCGCAATATCCGCATCCGCGAGCTGTAGACCGAAGCGCCCGGAGGCGGTTCGTGCCTCCGGGCGGAAACGGAGACCTCATGCCGCATCGCGAGGGCGCAGGAGCCCTGACGCTTGACTCGCGGCATGACATGCCGGGCTCGCCGCGCCCCATCGTCCTGATCGGCGCCGGGGGCATCGTCCGGGGCGCCCACCTGCCGGCGTATCGCCTCGCTGGGTTCCCCGTAGCCGGCATCGCCGACGTACGCGTCGAGCGCGCCCACGAGTTGGCGCGCGAGTACGCGATCCCGCGCGTCTCGGGGTCGGTCGCGGAAGCCGTTCGCGCTGCGCCTCACAACGCCGTGTTCGACGTGGCGGTTCCCGCATCGGAGCTTCCGCGCGTGATTGGCGCGTTCCCGCGCGGCGCGGGCGTGCTCATCCAGAAGCCGTTGGGTGAGGACCTCGATCAAGCGAAGCGTCTCGTGGACGTGTGCCGTGAGCGCGGGTACGTCGCCGCCGTCAACTTCCAGCTTCGGTATGCGCCCCAGCTCATCGCGGCGCGGCGGCTCATCGCATCCGGTCGTGTCGGCGATGTTCACGATATCGAAGTGCGCATCGTGGCGTACACCCCGTGGCATCTGTGGGACTTCCTCGAATCGTGTCCGCGGATGGAGATCCTCTATCACTCGATCCACTACGTCGATCTGATCCGTTCATTCTTGGGCGATCCGGGCAGCATCCAAGCCCGGACCGTGAAACATCCGGCGATGATGAACATGGCGTCGACGCGCACGAACATCATCATGGACTATGGCGAGGTCATTCGAGCCAATGTCACGACGAACCACGGGCACGGCTATGGGGTGCGGCACCAGGAATCGTACGTCAAGATCGAGGGAACGCGGGGCGCGGTCTTTGTCCAGTTGGGGCTGATGCTCGACTATCCGGCTGGACGCGAGGATGTGTGTGAATACTGCCTGCTCGACGACGAGCCGCCGACCTGGACGCGGGTCGACGTCGAGGGCTCGTGGTATCCGCATGCCTTCGTCGGAACGATGGCGAGCCTGATGCGCAAGCTGGAGGACCCGAGCCGTGAACTGCCGACATCGGTCGACGACGCCCTGCGGACGATGGCGTGCGTCGAAGCCGCCTACGCCGCAAGCGACCGGCGCGGCGTGCCGGTTCAGACGACCTAGAAAGGCATCTCGATGATCGTCGGCTTGGGACACGTTGCATACCGGATCGCAGATTTGGAGCGATCGCTCGACTTCGACTGCCGTGGGCTGGGGTTGAGTGAGGCGTTCCGGCTTCTGGGCGACGACGGCAAGCCGTGGATCGTCTATATCCGACTCAGCGGCGACAACTTCATCGAGCTGTTTCCGGGCGCAGGCGATCCCTACGCTCCACCGCCGGGCTCGGCGGGATTCGCGCACGTCTGTCTCCGCGTGGATGATCTCGAAGCAACGCTCGAAGAGCTCCGAGAACGCGGCGTGCCCCTCGACGACACGGTTCGGAAGGGAAAGTCGGGCAGTCTCCAGTACTGGCTCACCGATCCCGATGGCACACGGATTGAACTGATGCAGATACTCGATGACTCCCTGCAGGCTCGGAGCCAGACGGAAGCAAGCGATTGACCCCATGCTGCCCGTGACGACGACGCTCGTGGCTCTGTGGCTGGGATGCGCGCTGGCATCCGGCGTGAGGTTCTACGCGACCGTCGCCCTGTTGGGCTGGATGGTCCGAATGGGAGCGGCGCCCGAACTGCTATCGTCGATGTCCGTTCTAGGCGCGACGGTCATCGTTGCGGGAGCCACGCTGATGGCTTGTCTGGAGTTCTTCGCCGACAAGGCGCGGCAAGCCGACAGCCTCTGGGATGCCCTGCACACCTTCATTCGCTCGCCAGGCGGCGCGCTGCTCTCGTTCATGGCGCTGGATGGTCACTCGCTGGCGGTACGTATGGGGGCGGCGGCTATCGGCGGGAGCCTCGCGTTCGCCGCTCACTCGACCAAGGCGAGCGTGCGTTTCGCCGCCAACGCCTCTCAGCACCGGAACTCCAACCTGGGGCTGAGCGCCATGGAGGACGTGCTGACCGTCGTGGTCGTGTATCTCGCCGTGTTTCAACCCGTGTGGAGTCTCGGCTTTGTGTTCGTCTCCCTAGTCACGATGGGCTTGGTGCTCCCACGAGTGTTCTTCGCGTTTGTCCGCGCCCTCAGCCGCGCCCTCGACCGTTACCTCGCCAAGGGCCCGTAGGGACATGAGCTCCGACCTCCTGACCGGCGACGTGACCGACGGTCTCGCCGAACGGATTCGTACCGACCTGTTGGCATGGTACCGAGACGCCAAGCGCGATCTTCCATGGCGCGACCTCGACGACCCCTACGCGATCCTGGTGTCCGAGATCATGCTGCAGCAGACGCAGGTCGCGACGGTCCGCGATTACTATGTCCGGTTCCTCGCGAAGTTCCCAACGGTGGCGGCACTCGCGGCGGCGTCCGTGGACGATGTGTATAGAATCTGGCAGGGGTTGGGCTACTACAACCGAGCGAGGAACCTGCACGAGTCAGCCCGCAGGATCGTCGCCGAGTATGGGGGACGGGTACCGGCTGATGCCCGCTCGCTTCGCTCGTTACCGGGCATTGGGCGGTACACGGCGGGAGCGGTGGCGAGCCTCGCGTACGGTATCGCGGAACCGATTCTCGACGGCAACGTCATGCGAGTGCTCGCGCGTCTGTTCTGCGTCGTTGGGGACCCGAAGTCCTCCGCAACGAACCGGCGGCTGTGGGCGATTGCGTCCCGACTCGTCTCGCCGGACGATCCTCGGAACCACAACGCCGCGCTCATGGAGCTCGGGGCGCTCGTGTGCAAGCCCACCGACCCGAAGTGCGGGGAGTGTCCCCTATCCGGGTCCTGCCAGGCAAACGCCACGGACAAGCAGTCACGCTACCCGGAGGTTCGGGATAGGTCCCAGACCTCGCATGTCGAGGATGTCGCGATCCTCGTCCAGCAGGGAGACTCGTTGGTTCTGGCAAAACGGTCCCGCGACGGTCTGTGGGCTGGGCTGTGGGAGCTTCCACGCGTGCGCCGAGACCTCGGAGAGCCGTTGAGGTCTGCCGCGCGTCGGGCGGCAAAGGAAGTCTGCGGCATCGAGGTCTCCGAGCCGATGCCGTTCGCGCGCATCCGACACAGCGTCACACGGCACCGAGTGACGTTGCACGGCCTTCGCGCGCAGTGGGTCGGCGGCGACCCCGAGCCCCTTGCCTGCGACGCAGCCGTATGGGTCGCGCAGGACGAACTGGGCGACTACGCCCTATCGAACCCGCAGCGCAGACTGCTGTCGCACGCCTTCGACGGTCCGGGCGACCCGACGCTGTTCTAGGTCGCGCCTTCAACACGGTCTGCCTGCCGTGCTAGAATCGCAGTGTCGGCGCAAAACGGCATATTCGGAAGCGAGTCCATCTCTAAGGAGCCCGTGTGCGAACACTGCCGACGGTCGTGGGTCATCGAGGCAACTCAGGCGAATCGCCCGCCAACACCCTCGTCAGCATCGAGCAGGCGATCCGGCTCGGTGTCGACGTGGTCGAAGTAGATGTCCGTCTGACGCGCGATGGAAGGGCGATCCTCCTGCATGACCACACGGTGGACGCCACGACGGATGGCAAGGGAACCGTGGTGGATATGGACTTCGACGCCGTGCGACGACTCGACGCAGGCGCGTGGAAGGACGAACGCTTCCGGGGCGAGCGCGTTCCGACGCTGGCGGAAGCCCTCGAGCTGGCTCGCGGACGATGCCTGATGAATCTGGATATCAAGTGCGACGCCGCTGTCTCGCCGACCGTCCGAGCCGTGCGAGACGCGGGGATGCTCCGCGAGGTCGTCGTGTCCGGATGCACGGAAGCTCGAGCGCGTCGGGTTCATTCGGAAGAACCCAGCCTGACGATCTGTCTCGACTGGGACGATGAGTTCGCCTCTCTGCAGAAGACCGATGGTCGCGAGTTGATCGCGCGTGGCATCGAGCGCGCGCTGCGGGCGAGGCTTCAAGGGCTAAACTGGCATCATTCGGGTGTGACGCCCGAGTTGGTGCGGGCAGCCCGTATGCGAGGGCTCGCCGTGTGGACGTGGACGGTCGATGAGCCGGAGCGCATGGCGCAGCTCGTCGAATACGGGGTGGATTCGATCACTTCGAACCATCCGCGCAGGCTGCTCCACTTGCTTGGGCGGGGGAGCGGAGACGACGCGGCATGAGCGGTTACGGGTACGCGAAGGAGGTAGCGATGCTGCGTAAGCTGGTATGTGTGTGCATTGGAGCGATGTGGCTGGTCGGCGCGGTGCGAGCGGACATTACGGACGGTCTCGTGGGTCTCTGGCTCTTCGACGAGGGCAAGGGCAACGAGGCGCTCGATTCGTCAGGAGCCAAGAACACGGCGACCTTGGACGCAGCCGCCAAGTGGACGTCGGGCAAGTGGGGTCAGGCGCTGTTGGCGAGCCCGCAAAACGGAGCCGTCGTGCCGATCTCGGACAGCCTGAACTCCGTTGTCGATGGTCTCAGCATCGGTGGCTGGTTCCGCATCGACAAGGACTCCGACACAGGTCTCCGACGAGATTCCGGCTACCTGCTCGAGGACCAGTCGGCGACCGAGCAGAACCCTGACGGTTGGGCTTTCGGCGTGTGGAGCGGGGGCGGGATCACGCTGGTATGGGGTCAGAAGAAGATCAAGCAGGGGGAATGGACCCACATCGCGGGGACGTTCGACGGGTCGGTGCTCAGTCTGTATGTGAATGGCGAGCTAGATTCGACAGCGAACCTCAAGGGCAAGGTCGACCGACCCGCAACCACGCTTGGGCTGGGCAAGTACGGCGGCGAGACGTACATCGGGGGCGTCGATGAGGCGTTCCTTTACAAGCGGGGGATCACGAAGACTGAACTCGCTGCGGTCATCAAGGGCTATACGGCGACCGCGGTCCAAGCCCGCGACAAGGCTGCGACGCGCTGGGGCGAGCTCAAGAGCGTTCGCTAGCCGACGCTGATTCGAGATGACGGTCAGAGGGGTCCGGTGAAGAGCCTGTCCTCCATCGAGAGCGTACGGTTGCCGCGCAGACGACAGGCGGAGATCGACGCGCTGGTGCGGTCGATCGGGTTCCCACTGGACCCGGACAGCATGTACTCGAGCGTCTTGGACGGCGCGCTGACGCTGACGCAGTCCGATGCCGGATCGCTCGTTCTCGTCGACGAGGAGACCCGGATCCTCATCATCCCTCTGACGAAGGGGTTCTCCGAGGAGACGGTCCGAAACCTCAAGATCGGCGTTGGGGAGGGTGTGATCGGCTGGGTCGTCCAGCACGACACGCCCATGATCGTGCCGGACACTCGGTTCGAGCCGCGCTTTATCGCGGGAGACATCGACGTCCGCTCCGAGATGGCGGTTCCGATGCGGCTCGGCGAAGTGGTCATCGGTTCGCTCGACGTCAACACGCTCCATCCGGAGGCGTTCTCGGACGAAGACGCGCGGACGCTCCTCGAGTTCGCGACGCAGATGGCGCCGCGAGTCCAGAACGCCCGCCTGTTCGGCGAGACGCAGCAGCGGGCTGAGGTGCTCCACGCGCTGTTCGACATCGGGAAGAGCGTGTCGCAGACGCTCGACCTGGAGCTGCTCCTGAACCGCGTCGTTCAGCACGCCGTTCACATCATGGAGGCTCGGATCGCCGCTCTGTCGTTGCTGTCCGAAGACGGGCTGGAACTCGTCACGAGCGCGGTCGCCGGGCAGAGCCACGGATATGCCGGAAAGCCGCCGCTGCCGGTGTCGAAGAGCCGGATCGGCGAGGTGATACGGACAAAGCTACCGGTCGTCGTGGACGACGTCCAGCGGGATGGTCGCTATCAATTCGCCGATCTCGCGCGGCAGGAGGGCTTGCGGTCGTTGCTGGCGGTTCCGCTGCTGTTCCGCGACAACGTCCTCGGCGTGTTGAGCATCTACAAAGGGCATCGTCACGTCTTCAAGCGCGAGGAGGTGTCGATCACCACCAGCTTGGCGGATCAGGCGGCGATTGCCATTCGGAACGCACGGCTCTACAACCGGCTGATGAATCTCGAAGAGCAGGTCCGGCGGCTCGAGAAGATCGGAACGGCAGGCGAGGTCGCCATCGGGTTCGCCCATGAAGTGCGGAACCCGCTGACGGTGATCAAGATGCTACTCGATTCCGCGATTCCGTTAATGGACGACGACCGCAGCGTCATCAGCGCGGAGGTGAACCGGCTCGCGGCAATCGTCGAACAGTACCTGGGGTACGCGAAGCCGGACGCGACGCGCTGGCAGACCGTATCGTTGCACGAGACCATCCGCAGTGGTATCCGGCTGCTGGAACCGCGCGCGTCTCGCCAAGAGGTCGATATCGCCATCGAGTTCGCAGAGTCCGCCCCAATCGTTCTCGCCAATCCGACGCAACTGGAGCAGGTGTTCGTGAACCTATTCCTCAATGCGATGGACGCGATGCCGAAGGGCGGGACGCTCACCGTCGAGACGGGCGCCGCGGGATCGAGCGTCAAGGTACGAGTTCGTGACACGGGCGTGGGGATTCCTCCGGAGATTCAAGCCCGGCTGTTCGAGCCGTTCAACACGAGCAAGGACAACGGCGTGGGATTGGGGCTCTCCATCGTCCGTCGCATCGTCGGGGACCACCAGGGGCAGATCGAAGCGGTCAGCTCCTCATCGGGCACGTGCTTCACGATCACGCTGCCTCTATCGAGTCGCCAATGAGCCGACCGTGGCGATCACGCCAAAGGGCACTATGACGACTGGACGTAAGACCAAGACGATCCTCATCGTCGACGACGAAGAGAACATCCACTTCGCGTTCCAGCGCGTGTTGGGCGACAGTTACGCGCTGCTGAAGGCGACCTCTGGCGAGGAGGGTCTTGAGGCGATCCGTACGCAACCGCCGGACCTGGTCATCCTGGACATCAAGCTGCCGGGAATCAGCGGATTGGACGCGCTCGTGGCGATCCGCGAGAGCCATCCTCTGCTGCCGGTCATCGTGATGACGGCGTTCAGTTCGACGCGCCACACCATCGAGGCGATGAAGCTCGGAGCGTACGAGTACTTCATCAAGCCGCCTGAGATGCCGAAGATGCGTCAGAGCATCGACCAGGCGCTGGCGGATGCCGAACAGCGTCAGGCGACGACGCGCAGCGGCGCGTTCGCCGTGCCGTCTACAGAGCGCGCCGATGAGACGGACAATCTGATCGGCTCGTCGCCGCCGATGCAGGAGGTGTACAAACTCATCGGGCGCGTTGCCGAGACCGACGTGACCGTGCTCATCACGGGCGAAAGCGGGACCGGCAAGGACCTGGTGGCTCGCGCCATCTGGCGCTACGGGCCCCGGGGTTCGCGGCCGATGATGCCGATCAACTGCGCGGCGATTCCAGAGAACCTTCTGGAGAGCGAGCTGTTCGGTCACGAAAAGGGCTCGTTCACTGGCGCAGACCGCCAGCGCATCGGTCGGTTTGAGGAGTGCGACGGAGGGACCATCTTCCTCGACGAAATCGGCGACATGCCGCTGTCGCTCCAGGCGAAGCTGCTGCGCGTGCTCCAGGACGGCGAGATCACGCGCGTGGGAAGCCAGCGAACGATCCGCGTGGACGTTCGCATCATGGCAGCCAGCAACAAGAACCTGCAGGCGGCTGTCGAGCGGGGGCAGTTCCGCGAGGACCTTTTCTACCGTCTCAACGTGGTGTCGATCCAGTTACCGCCGCTGCGGGAACGCGGGAACGACGTCGAGGAACTGGTGCGGTACTTCCTCCTTCGGTTCGGGAAGGAGCTCGGCAAGACGGTGGATGTCGTCAGCGACGACGTCATGCGGTTCATGAAGTCGTACCCGTGGCCCGGGAACGTCCGGGAGCTCGAAAACAGCCTGCGGCGAGCCGTGCTGCTGAGCAGAGGCGGCACGATCACGCGAGCGGACTTGCAGCTCGAGAGCGACGCTCCCGTCGCGGCGGTTCAGCAGACGGTGACACAGTCACCTGAGCAGATGTTGATATCCGGGTTGGACTCAGTCCTGGCGAGCCCGCCGACCGAAGGAGCGCTTGCGTACATCGAGCGTCTCTTGCTCACGCGCGCCCTGGAACGGCTCAAGGGGAACCAGAAGCGGGCAGCGGAGCTCCTGGGCATTGCTCGCAACACGCTGCGGAGCAAGATGGACCGGTATCAGATCGGCAAAGACGTGCTGATCTCGCGCCGGACCGATGAGAGCTAGCCTGTCAGAGGGAGGTCCATATGCGGCAGTCCAAGAAGGCGGACGAGGAAGGTTCTGAGGATGGCCGTGGCCGTCGGTTCCGCGATCCTAGTCTCTACATCAATCGCGAGTTGAGCTGGATCGAGTTCAACGGGCGCGTACTCGGCGAGGCTCGTGACGTCGAGAAGCCGTTGCTAGAGCGGCTCAAGTTCGTCGCCATCGTCTCCAGCAACCTGGACGAGTTCTTCATGATCCGGGTGGCTGGCGTGAAACGGCTTGTCGCTCTCAACAGCACGCAGGCTGGGCCTGACGGGCTCACGCCCGACGAGCAGTTCGCCGCGATCTCCGAGAACTGCCACAAGCAAGTCAGCGAGCTCTACACATGCCTTCTGCACGAGCTCCTACCTGCCCTGCGCGAGGAGGGCATCTCAATCCTCGAGATGGGGGAGTTGACCCCGGAACAGGCTGCATGGGCTGAAGACTACTTCCACCGGCAGGTGTTCCCGGTCCTGACGCCACTCGCCATCGATCCGGGCCACCCGTTCCCACAACTCCGCAGCGGCACCCTGAACCTGGCGATCCGGCTTCTCGGACCCAACCGCCGACAGGACGCGCCGTACTTCGCCGTGGTTCAAGTGCCGCGAGGCTTGTCTCGGTTCGTCCGTCTACCGGGCGGCGGCGACCAGTTCGTGCTCCTGGAAGACGTCATCGTCCAGCACGTCGCCGAGCTCTTCGAGGGGCTGCAGCTCGTCGATGTCCATCCGTTCTGTGTCACGCGAGACAGCGACATCGAGATCGACGAGGAAGAGGGCGAGGACCTGCTGGAGACGATTGAGGACGAGATCCGCAAGCGCGACAGTTCCGCGGTCGTCCGGCTGGATGTGACGTCCCGGTGCTCGCGCGATCTGGTGCTCCAACTCACCGACGACCTGGAGATCATGCCGGACGACATCTACGCCGTCGAAGGCCTCCTCCGACCCAGCGATCTGATGGGTCTGGCTCTATCCATCGACCGACCCGACCTCCTGCATGCGCCATTCGCAGCGCACTTCGTCTCCCAGCTCCGGGGACAGCGCGATATCTTCGCAGCGATACGGGAGCGCGATATCCTGCTGCACCACCCCTACGAGTCGTTCGAGCCCGTGATCCGGTTCGTGGAGCAGGCAGCGGATGATCCGAACGTGCTGGCGATCAAACAGACGCTCTACCGAACCGACGGCGACTCGGCGATCATCCAAGCTCTAGTGAAGGCTGCCCAGAACGGGAAACAGGTCACAGCCCTCGTCGAACTCAAGGCGCGATTCGACGAGCGAGCGAACATCACCTGGGCGAGGCGTCTCGAAGAAGCCGGTGTCCACGTCGTGTACGGACTCGTCGGTCTCAAGACCCACTGCAAGCTCCTGCTGGTCGTGCGACGAGAGGCTGGCGAAGAACGCCTGCGACGCTACGTCCACCTTGGAACCGGCAACTACAACTCCTCCACAGCCCGGCTCTACACCGATCTTGGGCTGTTGACGTGCAACCTGCAGTTCGGCAGGGACGCATCCCGTATCTTCAACATCCTGACCGGCTACTCGGAGTTCCCGCAATGGCGCCGGCTATCGGTCGCTCCGCTCGGGCTGCGCGACATGACCGTCGACCTGATCGGTCGAGAAGAGGAGCATGCCCGCCAGGGGCGTCCTGCCAGGATCATCGCCAAGATGAACTCCGTCGTCGACGCCAAGATCATTCAGGCGCTCTATCGGGCTTCGTGCGCTGGCGTGGAGATCGACCTGATCGCTCGCGGCATCTGCTGTCTCAGACCTGGGATCCCTGACGTGAGTGAGCGGATCCGAGTGCGGAGCATCGTCGGACGGTTCCTCGAACACAGTCGGATCGTTTACTTCCACAACAACGGCGACGAGGAAGTGTATCTATCCAGCGCCGATTGGATGCCCCGGAACTTCCTGCGGCGGGTCGAGGTGATGTTCCCCATCGAGGACCCCGGGCACCGCCAGCGTCTCATCGATGAGGTGCTCGGCTTGGGACTGCGCGACAGCCGAGGGGCTCGCGAGTTGCACGCGGACGGGTCCTACACGTGGCATCGGGAACCGATCGGAAGCCGTGTCGATAGCCAGGCGGAGTTCCTTTCGCTTGCGGAATCGCAGCATCGGATCCACCCACTGCGACCATTCAGCGCCGACTTCCTGCTCCGACAACCACCCGAATTTTGAACGTCAGACGCCCAAACCAGGTTTGTTCCGCAGAGCGCGTTGCGCCTGTCCACGCCGGAGCCATGAATGCGTTCCCGCTTAAACGACCCGACACCGTGGGGCGCACTGGAAGGGGCGGACCTGCGATGGCGACAGCTCCGAGGCGCGGATCTGCAGGGCGCAGTGCTTCGGGGCGCGAATGCTCGCGGCGTGGACTTGTCGAGCGCTTTGCTCCAAGGCGTTCGACTCGAAGGAGCCGATTTGCGGTGGTCCGTGCTCGCCAGAGCGAGCTTGCAGGAAGCCGTTCTCACTCGTGCGGTTCTGGAAGACGCCAACCTTGTCAGAGCCAATCTGCAGAACGCGAAGATGACCGGCGTCAACCTCCAGTGGTCGATGTGCGCCAGCTCGAGCTTGCAGGGAGCCGACCTCGCAGGTTCGCATGTCCGTGGCGCCGACTTTAGAGGGTCCCGGTTGGACTACGCCCGTCTCGAGGACTCGGACTGGGACTGGGCGCAACTGGACGGAGCCCATCTGGTCGGCGCGATGGCATCGCGCGTCACGCTCCGATACGCGGGCTTGCGCGAGGCGCGTCTCTGGCAAGCCGACCTATCCGGCGCGACCGCCCACCACGCGCGCCTTTCCGCTGCCGGGTTGGCAGGCGCGCAACTGCGGGACGCCGATCTCGCCTCGGCGGATCTGACCCATGCGCTGGCTTCGATGGCGTGTCTGCGGAGGACCAACCTGCGCGGAGCCACGCTCGTTCGCGCCGATCTGCAAGAGGCTGACCTGACGGGCGCGGATCTGACGGGGTGCGACCTGCGGGGAGCGCAGCTTGTCGGAACGATCCTCACGGACGCCGACCTGACCGATGCCGATGTCACTGGGGCGCTCTACTCGCCAGATACCGCCTTCCCCCCGGCTTTCGACCCACTCGACCACAAGATGGTGCTGCAGCGCTAGGTTCGTCAGAGAACCCGATGGCTGCCTCGATCCGGCGTCTTCTCGATGCGGATCACCTGCTCCACCACGGTGTCGAACGTATCGTCGTGGCTGATCACGAAGAGCTGCGGGCACACGTTTCGCAGGTCGGGAAGGGCGGCGGCGAGATGCGCGCGCCGGTCGCTGTCGAGGTTCGTGGTCGGTTCGTCGAAGACGGCGAACCCGAGATCCGACACGAGGCGAAGCAGGGCGAGACGCACGGCAAGCGCAGCCGTCATCTGCTCGCCGCCGGAGAGTTGGCGGAACACGCGCTGCCGCGATGGGCCCGTCTCGCTGGTGCGCAGGTTGATGTCGTAGTCCGACGTCCACTCCAGATCGGCGGCTTCCTTGGCGAGCGTCCTGTAGATTGCTGTCGCTCCATCGCTGACGCGTCGAAGGTACGCCTGGGCGATCCGCTCTCCCGCACGGCTCAACACGCGGGTGCGGACGAACCTGGAAAGCTCGCGAATACGCTCGTGCTGTTCTCGTCGGGCCCGAGCATCGGCGAGTAGGCGCTCGAGGTCGCTGAGTCGGGAAGCCTTGTCATGGACCGTTCGCAGCTCGAGGTCCAAGCCAGCGATCGCGCCGCGCTCTTTCTCGGCATCGCGCACTAAGCACCGGCTACGCTCCGTCGCTTCCCGAAGATCCTCCTCGCGGAAACGCGACGCAATGTCCTCGACTGTCGCTTGCGCCGCCTTGTGCTCTCGGTCTGCGGCGGCGGCGGCTGACTTCGCCTGCTCGTGGAGTCGTTGACGTTCGGAGAGCTCGGCGGCGATGCCACGGTTCTCAAGGAATCGGGTGTATCCGGGTGACAAGTCTCGCTGTTCCGCTTCGACGGACGCCACCAGTTCGTCAATGCCCTGATATGCCGTGACTCGTTCCCTTGCCGCATCCAGGTCGCGCTGATAGGAGCCGATCCGTGCGACAAGCTCGCGCTCTGCCTGCTCGTGCCGGGCGCGTTCGTTCTCGGCTTGGCGCATCTGGAACGAGAGCCGATCCATCTCCGCCTGGGCAACTCGCAGTTCGTCTTCGAGACGGCGCGCTTCGAAGAGCTCGCGTTGCGCGGCCGACAGCGCACCGTCGAGCCTTGATGCCCAGTCGTCGTACGCCGCTTCCACCTTCTGCCGCGCCTGCGCCAGCGCCTCGCCAAGCCCCGTCAGCTCGTCCGATTCACGCGAGTCCAGCACGGACTGAAGGCTCCCGACTTCGCCGAGCAGCGCGTCGAGCTCGCCGCGCGCCTTCGGGTCCGGCGCCAGCTTGCGGAGGGCGTCCGCCAGAGACGGCGCCGCCTCTGCCCATTCGTCCCACCGCACGCGTTCGAGTTGCGATCTGACGCGCGCGACCAGCGACTCTCGCTCGCGGACGGCGTCTTCGCGGCGGTCGTGCGCGCGATCCAGGCGCGAGAGGCGCATCCGGGCGTCTGTGGAGCGCTCCAGGGCTTCGCTGGCATTGGCGACGTCGAGTGTCCGCTGTTCGACCTCGGACTCCAGCAGTCGGAGCTCGCGGACGAAATGCGTCGCCAAATCGCCTTCGACGTTACGGCATGGCTCTCCCAGGATCGGACATAGCCCATCTGCCGCCAAGTCGAGGTTGCACCGAGCCTGCTCCTTCAAGGCGGACACGCTGCTGAGCGCCCGGACAGCCTCTTCCTTCTCGCTGACGCGCGCGCCTTCCGACGCGGCGATCTCGGCGACGTCGGGTCGCTGGCTCAGCTCGGTATCGTATCGGCTGATCTCGGCGTCGAGCACAGCCGCGGAGCGAACCGCTTCACGCGCATCGGTTTCGATCTGCGCCAGATCGTGTCGAACGGCGCTCAGGGCTCGAAGCGAATCGTTGGCTCGCTGCAAGCCGCTGATACGATCCTCGATGGTTTCGGCTCGGGTGACTTGCCGCTTCTCGAGGTCGTTGAGAGCTTGTTCCGCGTTCGCACGAGCTCTTGAGGTCGCGTCGCACGTCGCATGGGCGTCCGCCAGAAGCGCCCTCGTACGCTGTAGCTCATTCTCCGCCTGGTCAGCCCGTTCGGCGGCACGCGCCAACTCAGCTCGCAGCTCGCTGGCCTGACGTTGGCGCTGGCGCAGGTGCTCCAGCCGTTCCATCACGCGGAGATAGCGCTCGTGCGCTGGGCGGGCGTCCTCCAGGGCAACCGCTGCCTGTTGAGCTTCCTCGAGCCTAGCGGATGCGGCTTCGGCGCGCGCGCTGGCATCCGACAAGGTCGAGTGCAGCTCGAGCGCCTTTGCCCGAGCGGAGTACAGTCGCTGTCGAGCGGCTTCGAGGTTGGTGACGGCTTGCTCGGCTTCGGCGCATCGGCGATCCAGGTCCTCTACCGCTGCCTTCCGGCTCTCGATCTCGGTTTCGATGCGTTCGATCTCAGCGCGAATGCCCTCCAGCGACGCAGCCTCTTCACTCACGCGCGCGATCTGGCTTCCAAGCTCGGCGAGGCGATCCGACAACCGGGAGTCGATCCCGGACGTTCGCTCGAACGTCCGTTTGTAGGCGGCGACGCGGAGCAAGGAGTCGAACGCCGCCTTGCGTTGGGAAGGCGTGTCGAGGAACGGAGCGGTGAACGATCCTTGCGCGGTTCCGACGACCTTGGCGAACAGCTCGCTCAGCGGGCGGTCGTCGACCGAAGACAGCAGGTGCTGCCTCAGGAAGAACTCGGCGTCAGCCGCGCCGTGGGCGATCTCGCGGTCGTCCGTCGCCGCATCTCGGATCGACCACGAGCTGGACGCTGTGCGTCCAGACACGCGGATGGCACGCTCGGCAATGTAGTCACGGTGATCGTTGGCGCGGAACCACACGCGCACGTCGCCACGGGTCTGACCTTCCCGGACGAACCGGGCGAGATGCTCAGGCGACGCTCCGAACAGCGCGAATCCGATCGCCTCGATGATGCTGGTCTTGCCGGCCCCGTTAGGACCGCAGATGAAATGGACGCCCCCGCCGAACTCCAGCGTCTCGTCGTGGTAGCTTCGGATGTTTCGGAGATGGACTTTGTGAACCAGCATCGCCCTGGGCTCTACCGGGTTTGCCGCCGGCGACTGTCAAGCTCGCCGCCCATACGCCGCAACGTGGGTGAGCGAAAAGACCTGTTCGGTCGCGCCGCAGGTCGAGAAGTATTGCTCTGGAATGCGGAGCACGGTCGCGTAGCTCGCGAACCGTTCGCAGACGGGCCAGTTGCTTCCGAATACGAGCCGCCCATCACCGAAGGAACCCCGAAGCACATCGAGCGTCGGCGCATAGAAGCCCGGATCGGACGGCGCAGGGCTCAAGCCAGTCGCCTCGACCATGCCCGACACCTTGCAGAACACGTTCGGCGTGTCCGAAAGACGCTCGATGCCGTCTCTCCACCCAGGGTTCGGAGCCTGACCGTCGACGCGCACATGCGCGATGTGATCGAGGACCATTCTCAGACGCGGGAACGCCGCAGCCAGTCGCCGGACGGCGGGCAGATCGTCGGCTCCGGCGAGGAGGTCCAGCGTTAGGTCCTGGTCTGCCAACGCGGCGAAGACGCGGAATGAGCCATCGTCCATCGCGCGATGCAAAGCGGCAGACCCGATGCGGAGCCCTCGGAACATCGGATTCGCTCCCAACCGCGCCAGGTCATCCAGGACTTCCGTTCCCGTGATGTCGAGGTTCCCGATGAAGCCGACGATATAGGATTCCACCGCAGCCAGGCTGAGGATCCAATCGTTGTCGTCGCGCCAAGGGCTCGCTTCGACGACAACGGTTCCTGCGATCCCGAGCGGTTCGGCGAGCGCCCGCAGATGTTCCGGCAGAACCGTTCGGTAGAGCACGGCGTCGTCCTTGGGCGGCCACGGAACGCCTTGCGGACGGGTCGGGTCGTAGAAGTGCGTGTGCGTATCGACGATCAAGGCGGTCATCCCTTCATGCCCGTCAGAGTTACTCCCTGGATGAAATAGCGCTGAGCGACGAAGAACACGACGATGACCGGGATCGCCATCACGGTCGCCGCCGCCATTAGCATTCCGTACTCGTTCGTGTGCAGCGACTGGAACATCTGAAGCCCGAGCGAGAGCGTCGTGTTGCGCTCACTGCTGACGTAGATGAGAGGGCCCAGGAAGTCGTTCCAAGCGCCCATGAACTGGAAGATGGCGATTGCCGCGAGCGCCGGTTTGACGAGAGGGAGCATGATGCGCCAGTAGATGCCGAAGTAGCTGCATCCGTCGATCTTCGCAGCGTCCTCCAAGTCGCGCGGCACTCCGAGCAGGAACTGCCGCAGCAGGAAGATGAAGAACGCGCTCCCGAACAGCGACCCGATCCAGAGCGGGTGGAGCGTGTCATAGAGCCCGAGCCGCCGCATGATGAGAAAGACAGGGATCATCGTGACTTGGGGCGGCAGCATCATCGTGCTCAACAGGACGAGGAACGTCGGCTCGCGCAGGGGCCATCGCAGACGGGCGAACCCGAAGGCGGCCAGAGAGCACGAAAGAAGCTGCGCGACGATGCTCAACGCCGTGATCTGGACCGTGTTCCTGACAAAGAGCCAGAAGCGAACGAAGGTCGAGGCGTCCTCG
The DNA here is from genome assembly GCA_016866785.1 of Candidatus Poribacteria bacterium. Lineage (NCBI taxonomy): Bacteria > Candidatus Poribacteria > Candidatus Poribacteria bacterium. Next base: position 7,020 of record VGLH01000025.1, on the reverse strand, counting down.
TAGTTTCGGGCGAACTTCCGCCAGATCGCTTGCCAATATGGAGTTCGGTGTAGCGTCAGCGTGACGCGCAGATTGCCGGACAAGCTCGCGCCGGCGGAGCTGGTGGCTGGCGACAGTTGGATGTTCTCGCGTTCGTGCGGGAGCGGGTTGCCGCGAACCTGGAGCGTGACCTCCTGCCACGTGTAGTTGCGTAGGACGATGGGCTCGCTGCTCTGGTAGGTCGCGCCGCTCACTTCGACCGAGGCGGTGAAGTGGTGGTACGACTCATCCCCATGCACTGGGATCGTAATGGCGCGGACCTTGGCAGGATCGATGGGCAGCTTGGCGTCGGCGTAAAACAAGCCCACGACGGAACGCTGGAGAGTCCTCTGGTAGTTCGTCCAGAGCTCCGTGCCAGCGTTGACGTCGATTCCCGGAGCCACTGCCCGTAGCTCCCCGCGCGCCACGTGCCAATCCATCCGTTCGAGCGCGTAGTCGCTTTGGTCGAGCGCCTGAATGGTTGGCGCGCCGATCCTGACCGACCGGTAGACCGAGCTCCACGCCGCGGCGACCTTCTCCGGCGTCACGCGCGCGGCGACCTCCGTCACGATCCTCGATGTGGGCTGGCGCCAGAGCTCCTCGGGCACCTCGCCGATGACTCGACGCCACAGGTCGCGAGTCATCGTGCGACGGATATCGTTGCGGAGCGGATCCGGGACCTCTTGTTTGGCGATGGCAGGCTGAACCGCGTCCCACAGCACCGGTTCGAGGCGGTCCCTCAGCGCGTCCCAGTCGCGCCGGCTCAGCGAGCCGGGTCGGACGAAATCGGGCGTCTCAGCGACCGCGATGTACGGCGTGCGATCCACGCGATATGGCAGGCGCGGAACGAGTCGGGCGAGCCAGCTCTGGCTCTCGGCGAACACCTCGCGGTCCCACTTCACGCTCGTCGCGACGAGCCACACGAACGGGAGCGCAAAGACCGCCGCCCCCACCCAAAGGGCGACGTGCAGCACCACGCGTTGCGCGGTCGCGCTCCGGGTCCTCCGTCGGGTCGGCGGAGCGGCGTCTGAGGTCATGGCGTGTCGTCCGCCTCGTAATGAACCCATCGTGGCGCGAGCCGAAGCTGGATCAGCGTTAGCGCGAGGACAATCGCGAAGAGGATCCAAGCCATCGCCGACGCGTAGCCCATGCGGAAGTACTGGAACGCGCTGTTGAAGAGGTAGTAGACGTAGAAGAGCGTCGCGTCCGCCGGTCCGCCCTGCGTCATCACATAAGCCTGCGTGAATATCTGGAAGGTTCCGATGATGCCCATGATGAGATTGAAGAAGATGTACGGGCTCAGCATGGGCAGCGTCACGTGGACGAACCGTTCCCAGCGGTTCGCGCCATCAATGGCAGCGGCTTCATAGAGGTGCGAAGGAATGCCCTTGAGCCCTGCGAGCCAGATGATCATACTCGACCCGGCGCTCCACAGCCCCATCAGGATGATGGCGGGCTTCGCCAGAACCTGCTCCTGCAGCCAGTAGAGCCCGCCGGCTCCCGCAGCGCGCGCGAGCCAGGTCAGAATGCCCTCGACCCGCAGGAAGCGGAGCCCTGAGTTCAGCAGTCCACCGTCTGGGTTGAGGACCCAGATCCAGAGCACCGAGCTCGCGACGACCGGGACGATGGCGGGAAGGTAGAACACCGTCCGGTAGGCAGCCATGCCGCGCACATCCGCGTTCAGCAGGAGGGCGATCCCCAGTCCGACCGCCATACCGATGGGAACTCCGAGGACCATGAACGCCGTGTTGCCCAACGCCTTCCAGAACACCGGGTCGGCGGCGAGCAGCTCCCAGTAGTTCCGCCACGCCACGAACTCGGCTCGGTGGAGCACATCGTACTCCGTGAAGCTGATGAGGATCGACGCGACAACGGGTCCTGCCGTGAAGACGGCGAACCCAACGAGCCACGGAGAGACGAACGCGAGACCCGCCAGCCCTTCGAGCACGCCGCGTCGATGCCACGCGCCAGCGCGCCGCCGGTACGCACGCGCGACGAGGAACGCGCCGGCAACGATCAGCGCCGCCAGAATTGCCGCGACAGGCAGACCCCATCGCATCGGCACGCCGCCCGTGTCGCGATGCAGACGATCCAGCTCCCGCTGGACTTCGCGCGTTCCGAGCTGCAGAGCTTCCTGGGACGAGTACTCGTGCCTCGTCGCGCGTTCGAAGGCGCGCGCGTGCTCGTCCCACAAGAGTTGACCGACTGGCGTGACGGGGCGGAACCGACTGGCGGGCATCATGTCCGCTGCGAGCCGCGAGTATTGCTTGAACGCCGGGGGCAGGTACGGGCTGCGCTCGACGAACTGGGCGTACACGACATCGTTGATTCGCCGGTTCGCCGACATGTCCGGCACGTAGAGCCGTCCGCGAGCGCGATTGTAGCGGTCGCGGACCCGGTTCATCAGGAGCGTCGCTTCTTCGCTGACCATCCACCGGATGAACTCCCACGCGACCTCGGGATGGGCAGCGCCCCTCGGTATCGCCCACGAGAACCCGCCGGACCATGTGATCGGCGAATCCTCTCGCCCGGGCGGCATCGGGGCAGGGGCGACGCCGAAGTTCAAGTCGGGCATATAGCGCGCGATGTTGCCCAACTCGCCGTTGGTGTTGATCTTCATCGCGAGCCGACCCGTAAGGAACGGATCGAGAGCCCCGGGCTGGAATGTCGAGACGACGCTCTCGACGGCAGGTCTGCCTCCGAGCGCATCGTAGACGTCGGTGATCCAGTCCAGCGCGTCGGCGATGCGCGGGTCGTCCAGCGTGGCGCGGCTACCATCCGGGCTCATGAACTCGCCGCCGTTCTGCCAGCCATAGAGGTAGAGCCAGCTATTGCCGTAGTTCGGGATGAAGCCCACGCGTTCCATGTTGCCCAGTTCGTCGCGCGACGTCAGTCTGACTGCGTATTCCTTGAGCTCGTCCCAATTCTTCGGGGGTCGAGTCTCGCCGTGTTCGTCGACGTAGCCCGCCGCCTTCAGCAGGCCTTTGTTGTAGAAGAGCAGCCGGTCGTCGGTGCTATTGGGGATCGCGTAGACCCGCCCGTTGTAGACCGCCTCCTGCCAGCAGGCGGCGAAGTAGTCTTGCTCGCGGATCGCCAGGGGATCGTCGGGCGATTGGGCGTTGAGGAAGTCGTCCAGAGACAGGAAGGCGTCGCGCGCCGCCCACCCTCCGATGGAGAAGCGGTCTTGGTTGATGACATCGGGTGGCGCGCCGCCGGCGATCGCCGTCATCAGCTTCTGCGGGTTCATCCGTCCGCCCTGGACGGACTGCACCAGCCGGACCGGACCGAACTGAGCGACGCGGCGCGTGTCTGCGTTCCAGCGGCGCTCGAACTCGTCCATCGCTGCGATCCGACCGATCTGGGATTCGCCTTCGCCGAGCCCCCACACAACGAGCTCGACCGGTGGCTGCGCGCCATCGCCTTGCGCGAGGGCCCGCGAACCATATCCCACGGCAATCGAGATCAGGGCGGCGAGAACGAGTCGCGTCGGCAGGTTCCGTCGGGGCATTCGGTGTGCAGACCTTTCGGACGGGACGTCGCGGGGTGGTCGGAATCTAGCACGCGCAGCGGCAGTGGTCAACGCGACGCGAGCGGCGGTTCCTCGCCTGGTTGCGCCCCCGCCCTGCGCTTGGCTAGAATGCATCGTCCTCGGAACGGAAGGCAGGCGCGACTTGGGCTCCAGCCGAACCCGACACTCGATGAGTCTCCGCCTTACTGGAGCCGCCCTGTGCGCCGTCTCGGCTCTAGTGACCGGCTGCGGCGTCGCACCGGAGATGACCGACGCGTACAACGGTTACGCCATCGATGCCGCGCGTCACGGACTGTGGCTCGAAGCCGCGTTGCGGTGGGAGCAAGCGCGCTCGATTTCGCCGAACGATCCGCGCATCGCCAACAATCTGGGCGTGGCGTACGAATCCCAAGCGCGTTTCGACGATGCACTCGCGGAGTACCGCCGAGCCGTCGCCCTAGATCCTGGGAATGCCGACTATCAACGGAACCTTCGTCGCGGCGAGGCGCATCGGACCCGCGCGGCTGAGCTGCCTCCGCCGCCGGACAGCGACGCGTCGGATGACCCGGGAGACGATACGGACGAGGCGGAACCCCTTCCATGAACCGGCGCTTGCAGGCACGAAGTCGACGGCTGGCAATCTTGCTCTGTGCCGCGTGGGCACTGGGATGCGGATCGTCCGTCGTCGTGCCGATGCGCGTGCGCGTCGGGTCTGAGGTCGATCTGTCCCGGTATCGCCGGATCGCCGTCTTGCCCTTCGTAGACCAGGACAACCGGCTGCAAGCAGACGAGCTCGACGAGCTGACCACGATGGTCCGGCGCAGCCTGACGCGAACCACGAATCTGCCGATTGTGCCGGCATCGACCACGAGTGCCGCGCTGTCTCGCGAGGAACTGACGGCGGAGACGCTGCGCGACCCTGAATACATCCGGTCGTGGGGCGGCATGCTCGAGAGCGACGCAATCGTCGCCGGCATCGTGCGATACTACAGCGTCGCGTCGCCGCGCCGTCAGTATGTGGAGCGGTACTCCTACCAACAGCAGCGGTACGTCACGGACATCGAGACGCAGATCGTTCGCACCCACTACGTCAGCGTCGAGCTGGCGGTGTGGAACGCGGAGTCCGGCGAAGTGGTTCTGCCGTTCACACGCCGGCGGCAGTTGCAGCAGCAGGAATCGGTTGTCGGCTACGTCGTGCGTGAGGTCGCCGGGCAGTCCAGCGTTGTGGGGCGCTTGATCCGCGCCCCGGTTCGGGACTTCCTCCGTCGGGTGGCGCCGCACTACGAAACCGAGGAAAGGTACCTGGCGCGATGAGCCCAGTCCGTCAAAGAGGCTGGCTTGCGGCCCTGCTGGGCGCAGTTCTGATGCTGCCGCCCGTGACCGGGGCATCGCAGGAGCAGGTCGTCGCGTCTCCTGAGACCGCGCCAGCCCAAGATCGCCCGACGGCGCGGAGCTCCTGGCAAGCGATCCGTACCGACAAGGTCGTCGTTCTGTACCCGGGGCACGCGCGAATCGTCGCTGAGGCTGCCGCCGCAGCCGCCGAAGCGTCCATCGCCGACATCGAACGTCGGCTGGGGATGACGTGGGCAGGACGTCCGACCTGGATGGTTCTCCCGTCGAGCCGGTTCCTGGCGGAATCCCAGATACCCATCGCGTCGGAGAACCCCGAAGGCGCGCTCTGGACGCGGCACGTTCGGCGGCGGCGCATCATCGTGTTCGACGGCTCCTACGCGGAACTGCGACGCGACGTCACCCACGCGGCAGTCCACGAAGCCGTCGCCAGGATGCTGAACGCCAGGTCGAGCTGGCTCCGTGGGCGGCTGCGCTCACACGCCCCGGATTGGCTGACGTACGGTCTCGCGCTCTACTTCGCAGGAGAACCGTCGGCAGGCGGCGAACTCATCCTACGGGGCGCGAGCCTGGGGAACCGGTTGCTGCCCCTCGATGAGCTGACGGACTTCTCCAAGACGGACCTGCCGCTCGCGGCGATGCACTCCTACTCCGCCGTGTCGTACGTGGCGGGTACGTTCGGCGAGCCCGCGCTGGGTGACATCGTCCGACTGCTGAGTCAGCGACGAGGCATCGACGAGGCTCTGATCGAGCGAATCGGGCTCGATGGGGAACGCCTCACCCAGCGATGGCACCGTTCGCTGAAGAAGCGGTACTGGCCTCTGATCCGGTCGAGGCAGACGCTCAACAGCGTCGCTGTGGAGCTTCGCCCGGAAGGCGCCGAGGTCGTGTCTGACCCAGCCTGGTCGCCCACCGGCGAGGTCATCGCTTGCGTGGCAAGGACGGGCCGCACCGACGAAGTGTGGCTGATCTCCGCACGCGACGGGAAGCGCGTTCGATCCGTCACGTCGCATTCCGCGAACCGTCAGTCCGGCATCGACACGCGTGGCAGGGCGCTGGCGTGGTCTCCCGACGGTGACCGCCTCGCGTACGTGGTGCACGAGGCGAGCGGGACGTTCTTGGACGTCACCAACGCCGTCACGAAGCGGCGTACCCACCATCTCCGCTCCCCGTTGGACGACATCTGGTCTCCGGTCTTCCGAAGCGATGAGGTGGTTGTCGTTGCGGGAGTTCGGCTCGGTCAGTCCGACCTCTATGAGATCGACCTGACTCGCGGACAGTGGGTTCGGCTGACGGACGATTCGGCGTTCGATTCGGAACCTGCCCTGGACCCAGCGTCTCGCGCCCAAGTGCTCTACTCCTCGGAGCAGGACGGCGTGTCGCGGATCGTGCGGCTCGACCTAGCGACGCGACGCTCGGAGACGCTCGTCGAGGGAGCCGGCGTCGGGTCTCCCGCGTGGGCCCCGGACGGCGGGTCGTTCGTGTTCACGGCTGACCTCGACGGCACGCGAGACGTCTATACGGCGTCGTCCGACGGTTCGGGGATCAGCCAGGCGACGAAGCTGCTCGTACCTGCGCAGGAACCGTCGTTCTCGCCGGACGGCCGGCGGCTGTCTTTCTCCGCGCAAGCGGACGTAGGCGTATCGATCTTCACGCTTGATGCCGGAGAGCTGCTCCGCGAGCCTGTGGAACGCGAGTCGTTCGCCGAGCACATGCCGGAGCGCCACAGTCCGATGGAGCCTCAAGTCGAGTCGGCGCGGGTACCATCGGTTCCTGAGCTGGATCGGTTCGGGCTTCTCCTGGCGACCGATGACGACGGCAGACCCAGAGCGTCCCTTCGCGCCGACCTGTCGGGCTGGACGGGAGGCGTCCGTGGCTACGCGATGGTGACACCGGTGTCCGTGGGCGCGCCGGATGTCGGTCTTGGCAGCCTGTGGAACCGATCCGGTATCGCGTTCTCGGTTGGGGCGGGAAGTCACACGGCGTTCCACGCGACGGGCCCGGGAAGGGACAGAGCATCGGAGCGCGAGTGGTCTGTCGTCGCAGGAGCTGCGAGGCGTCTGGGCGCTTCCACGAACCTGTCCGCGAGCCTCGGTGCATGGCGCGGATCGCTGCCGCCATCATTCCTAGGGGTTCCCGGCGGA
>VGLH01000024.1 GCA_016866785.1 Candidatus Poribacteria bacterium | reverse complement strand
AAGCCAACTTCCGTTGTCCAGACGGGATTCGCCGCTGGGAGGAGGATCAGGACATCGTGCGCGGTATTCCGTGCAACGCGGGAGACATGGTGATCTTCAACGAGGCGACACTGCATGGGACGCTGCCGTGGACGTCCGACCGGGAGCGCCGCTCGCTGCTCGTGCGCTATTCGCCGAAGTACCTCCACTTCGCCGGTGGATTCTACGAGACGTCGTTCCCGGAGTGGACGCAGGAACTGACAGAGGCGCAACGCGCAACGCTGGAGCCGCCGTACATCTACAATCGTCCCCTGATCGAAGACGACGGCGAGACCGTCGTGCGGCCTCGCCGTGAGTAGACCGACAGAGAGCGGGCTCTATAAAAGGCTCCTCAGATACTGCGCGTCGCGGATGAGCACCGCCTTGCGCTCCTCGGGCGGGAACCGACCGATGGACTCGTCCTCGAGCGACAGGTCGCCGGTGTAGCCCGCAGCGCGCAGGAACCCGATGACGCGGCGCAGGTCGATGTCGCCCTCCTCGATGGGGCATGCGTACTTGCCGTATTCCCAGCCGATGGGTCGCCGCTTCTCGCGCTCGGAGGCCGGATAGTTGATGTTCTTGACGTGCGTGTGTTTCGTCCGCGACGCGAAGTGCTCCAGCGTTTGGTAGACCTCGGACAACGGCATCCCGGACCAGTAGAAGTTGCCCATGTCCATCGTCATTCCGACGCGGTCTGAACCGACGCCCGCGAACACGCCGTCGAGGAACTCTCGGTTGTTGCCTCCCGCGCCGTGGTTCTCGATTCCGAATCCGACGGTCAAGTCGGACGTGGCTTCGACGGCTTGCGACAGGCATTCGACAAAGAGATCGATCCGCTCTGGCGTGGCCATCTCACGTTCGCGGCGCATCGCCGAATCGACGCGAATCGCCGCCATCCCGACGGCATTCGCCGCCCGAGCCGCCTGGATGACCCAGTCGACGACACGGTCGCGCTCCGAAGAGCTGAAGTCTGAGGCGAGCAGGAAGCCTGCGGGACGGAGTCCGTTCTCTGCCAGATGGCACTTGTACCGCGTAAGAGCCTGGTCGGAGTCCAGCGTGAACTGGTCTGGGCTGACGGCGGAAGGGGCCCGCATGTCCGGGGTCAGATCGAGCTCAAAGGCGTGTATCTCGCACGCCTCTGCCGCCTCACGGATCGAGGCGAACCCGGCGCTCAGCGCGGTTCCATCGCGAATGGACGCGTACATCGTGGCTCCTCTTCTTCGTGTCCGAGCGTGATGAGAGCATGGCGTCGCAGCGTTGGACGCAGCTCAGACAGAGCATAGCGAGGGCGTTCGAACGGCGCAACATAGCGCCAGAGGGGCAAGGTTGCCGCGAGCCCAGGAGCGGACTTGGGACTGCCTATGCGTCGAGACCGGAGACAAGTTGGACATGGCCACTCGACGGCGTTGGACAACCAAAGACGACGAAGTGCTGCGGCAGCACCACAGGGCGTTGACCAATTCTGAACTGGCTGAGAAGCTGTGTCGCTCCGAGGCTGCGGTCGCGGTTCGCCTCAATCAGTTGGGGTTGGCGCGGCGAAGGCACTGGAAGGACCGGGACGACCAGACGTTGCGCGAGCTGTACATGCACTCGGACAACGCGGCGCTCGCCACGTTGCTGCGCCGGTCTGAAGCGGCGGTCGCACGACGGCTCCATCTCCTAAAGCTGCGTCGGGCTTTCGTGTGGAACGCGGAGAAGGACGACTTCCTAGCCGCGAACTATGAGACGCACTCCACCGCCGATCTGGCGGCACAACTGGAAACCACGGACGCCATCGTGGCACATCGCCTCGTCACCCTGGGTCTGCGTCGGACATCCAGGCGCATTGCGTCTAGCGGTCACTGAGCGAGTGCGACAGGAACCAGGTGTAGAGCTCCGGGTTGTCGTACGCCTCGGTCCATGAATCGTGACCGGCTTCGGCGTAGACGGTATGGCGCACGTCAGCGCCCAGCGCCTGGAGCGCCTTGACCATCGTCTCCGACTGCTCCGGCTTGACGACTTCGTCCTTTGCCCCGTGAAACACCCACGCCGGGATGTCCTTGATCCGGTCGACCTTGCTGGGGTCGCCACCGCCGCAGATCGGTGCGATCGCGGCGAACCGCTCGGGATGCTCCGTCGCCAGCGCCCAGGTTCCGAAGCCTCCCATGCTGAGCCCGGTCAAGTAGACGCGGTTCGTGTCGACTCGATAGCGGGCGACCACATCGTCCAGCAGAGCCGTTAGCGCGTCCACTTCGGCTGTCCACCACGAGTTCTGAGGACACTGCGGCGACACGGCGATGAACGGAAAGTCCGGTTGCAGGACAGCCACTTTCGGGATGCCATGCACCTTGATCTTCTCCACATCGCTGCCGCGCTCACCTGCCCCGTGGAGAAAGAGAATCAGCGGGTACTTCGCGCCGCCGGACGCATCATAGGCGCTCGGGAGGAACAGCAGGTAGTTCAGTCGAACAGTCTTCGTGATCTGCGTCTCGAACGTATGGGCTTTCTGGTTCGGCATCGCACGAGGCTCCTGCGCTTCGCTGCGGGCGCCGGTGGACGAAGAGAACAGTGCGACGACGAGGAGCACAGACGAGAATCGCATCGCCAGGCGCTCCTTCTTCGTGGTGGTTGTGGATGCAGGTTCCGACGGCTAACATAGGCGCCCGGAGCAGCACTGTCAAGCCGGTACCGACGCGCTGTCGCCACTGCCGGAGATGTCCGTTTGGGCAGAACGTCTCTGAACCGTAAACGGTCCGAGATACGGGTCCACCGCCGCGCATCGCCCGGCGCGCCGCCGGGCACTCTCGCCATCGATCCGGCAGCGCCGTCACCGAGGATCCACGTGATCGCGTTCGGTCCCGACGCCGTCGAAGAGCGCGACATCGAGGACGTCGACGACCTACGACGCTGGGTCGGACGCCATCGCGTCACGTGGGTCGACGTTGCTGGTCTGGGAGACGCGGCGACGCTTCAAGCGGTCGGCGATGCGTTCGGGCTCCATCGGCTGGCGCTCGAGGACGTCGTCAACGTCTATCAGCGCCCCAAGATCGAACCCTACGCGGAGCACCATTTTGTTGTGGCGCGGGTGGCGACGGTCGGGGAGGCGATTGGCACCGAGCAGATCAGCCTGTTCCTGGGCAGTGACTACGTCCTCACGTTCCAGGAAAGGCCCGGCGACGATTTTGATCCGGTCAGGGAGCGTATCCGCTCGGGACGACCGACCATCCGGTCGTCGGGTCCCGACTACCTCGCCTACGCGCTCATCGACGCGGTCGTCGACGGCTTCTTCCCAGTCATCGAGGTCCTCGGAGACCGGCTTGAACGGTTGGAGGACGACATCGTCGAACGCCCGAGCCAAGCTTCGGTCACGGAGCTCCACGCTGTGCGTCACGATCTGTTAGTGCTTCGGCGAGCCGTCTGGCCCCAACGAGAGGTCGTCCACGCTCTATCGCGCGACACGACCGCGCACATCGCCGAGGAAACGCGGGTCTTCCTCCGCGACTGCTACGATCACGCAGTCCAGCTTCTCGACCTGATCGAGAACTACCGCGATATCGCGACGAGCCTGCACGACCTCTATCTTTCGAGCGTCAACAACCGATTGAGCGAAGTGATGACGGTTCTGACGCTCATCGCGACGATCTTTATCCCGCTCTCGTTCATCGCTGGCGTGTATGGGATGAACTTCAGCGTCGAGTCATCGCCGCTCAACATGCCAGAGCTGCGGTGGTACTGGGGATATCCGTTCGCCCTCGCGTTGATGGCGGCAGTCGCCGGAGGACTCACCTACTACTTCCGAAGGCGTGGATGGATCGGAACCGGCGCAAGCGCGAGGCGACGGGACCGCACACGGGTCTGAGTGGTTTTTCGAAAATCGGTTACGATTCGTAGGGGCGACCCGTCGGGTCGCCTTCGTCGTGAAACGGGCGACGCACCGCGTCGCCTCTACTCTACGCCGTCCGTTGATTCGACGGATATCTACGAAACAGACCGCTGAGTATGCCAAGGAGCAGAGCGCGCATGTACCCCATGGATCGTTATTTCGATGCTGCCATCGGCGTCGTGCAACGGATTCGCGCGGAACAAGCGGACAACATCCGCCGCGCCGCTCAGGTCTGCGCGGACGTCATCCTGCGCGACCGCCTGGTGCACCTCTTCGGCGCAGGTCACTCGCGCATACCCGTTGAGGAGATGTTCCCGCGCTACGGCAGCTTTCCTGGGTTCCACCCGATCGTTGAGCTGTCGATGACCTACCACCACGAGGTCGTCGGCGCGAACGGACAGCGACAGGCGATGTTCATCGAGAACGTGCCGGGATTGGCGTCCAGGATCCTGCGCAACTTCGCGCTGACAGCCGACGACGCGATGGTCGTCTTTTCGACGGGCGGCACGAACATCGTGCCCATCGAGATTGCGCTCGAAGCTCGCGAGACCGGCATGACGACCATCGCCGTCACGTCTTTGGCGAATAACGCGTCGTCGCGGACGCGACACGCGGGCGGGAAGAACCTGGCGGAGGTGTGCGACATCGTGGTAGACAACTGCGTACCTCCCGGTGACGCCGTTGTCTGGATCGAAGGTCTTGAGTACCCCGTGTCGCCGGTATCGACGCTGGCGGCGTGCGCCATCGCCAACGCCATCAAAGCCGAGGTCGCCGAACTCCTCACTCAGGCTGGCAAGCCGCCGTTCGTTCTCACCAGCCCGGTTCACATCGGCGCGGAGCGCTCCCAGCAGCTATTCGACGAGACGTATGACGACTACCGCCGACGCGTGGGTGTTCTCTACGGCTGATGTCCATCGGAACCCTCCTCGGCTGGGCTCGCCGCGTTGGTCCGAACGCGGAAGCCCTCGTCGCCCATCTTGGACAGCGCCTCGGGCTCGTTGCCTCCCAGCGACGCAAGCGCAGACTCGAGGGCGGCGTAAGCATCCTCCGCGGCTGGAACCGTCGGAAACAGGATGCAGAACGCCTCCGAAGTCCTCGTGTCGTCGATGCGCAGTCTCGACACAAATCCCTCGACGTCGTCGTCCAGCGGCATGACCAGAAGCGAAGGGTCCTTGGTCGAGACCTGAGCCTGAGCCGTGTTGGCGAACCATCGCTCGCTGTGAAGCACCAGGCTCGGGATCGTCGCGTATCGTGTGGTCCACTCGGGCTCGTCTCGGACGCCGCCGATCATCCCAGTGATCGTAGAGGCGAACGCCCGCATGCCGTCGCGCGTGTCATCTGAGAACTCGTAGATACGGATGAACACGTAGTAGCGATCCGACCAGGACAAGAGCTCCGTCTCGCCGATGAACGCGCCGCCCCCCGTCGGTACGAACATGCCGCCTGGGATTCGCTTCTGGCTGTAGAGCCCGAAGGCGTTCGCCGGCGTGCCCATGTCGTACACCTCGACGCGAAGCAACGGCTTCGGTCCCAAGCGGACGTTGGCGTACTCCGCCGTCACCAACCCGCGAACGCCGAAAGCCTCGTACTCGACCGAGGGTCGACGCAGGAACGCCGTGAGTTCGTGGGGTCTGAGGTACTGCCGCTCGCCGACGGTCCGCCAGTCTTGGATCCGATCATCCGCTGGGAGCAGCGAGAAGAGGAACGTGTCGTCTCGGACTGGAGCGCTGGTCTGCCTATCCGGTGCCGGCAGCGCTAGCCACTGAGTCAGCAACGCCTTGGCGATCTTCGGCGATGGGCAGTCCCACACGCCGAAGACGACAGATCCCTGTCGCGCCACCCAGGTCTCGGGAATCGGTTCGCCGCAACCGACATGGATCGCCGATGCCATGCAGCAGAGCAGCAGGAAACGGGCTGTGCGACCGATCATGCTGCGATCCTAGTCGTTGAACGGCAGAGGAGGCATGTGGAACGATTCCTCCGGGAACGTCCATTGCCCCATCAGCGCGCGCCGCATCGGTGTCAGTCGCTCAAGGAACTCCAGCGAGTTCCCCATCCGGTCGGACCGGATCAGCCACGGCGGAGCGTAGACCATGTGGATGATGTACCGGTCGTAGTCCTGGTGGTTCGGACCCCCGCGATGGTAGACGCCCTGATGGAACATGAGCGCCGTGCCGGGCTCTCCGCAGATGATCTCCGCGGTCGGTATCGGGTTCTCAGGCGTGCCCGATCCGCTTGGCATGGACGTCGCCGCATTGTGCGATCCCGGTATCATCTCCATGTTGCCGTAGCCAGGCGTTGGCTGGTGTGTCAGGAAGAACCCGATGCGGAGTTGAACCAGCGGTGTGAGGGTTGCCAGCTTGCGGAACTCGTAGGCGCTCGATCCATCCTGATGCCACCCTCCGCCCGCGAAGTGCGCGGGGACGGATGTGCACCAACTGCTTTGCAGGATGAACCGGTCTCCGAACAGGGCTCGCGCCTTCGGAAGCACTGAAGGATGGTCGATCAGGTTCTCGAATGCTGGTTCCTGCTCGAATGAGTTGCCGATCTGACGCCACGAGCCCTTCGGATGCTTGGAGTGACAGCGGATCGCTGCCTGCATGCAGGCGTCACACTCCTCGGGCGTCAGGGCGCCCGGGATGACCAGATAGCCGGTGGACTCAAAGACGAATCGTTCGACGTCGGTCAACGGGCCGGGCTTGCCCAGCGGTGTCATTCAGGCATCTCCTCACCGATTGGGGCTGGCAGCAGGCGTTCGGGTCTCAACAGACTGCCCGCGCACTCACCACTGTTCCGCGAGCGTGTAGTAGAGCTCATCGACGACGTCGCGCAGCAGCCGCTGGCGTGCAGTCTGTTCGTCCTCCGGTTGCTCGCCTCTGCCGGTCACGACATAGAAGTCGCGATGGTATTCGGCATCCCGCTTCGCGTCGACGAGCTTGCTCTTTACATTGTCGCGGAACTCGTAGTCAAGCACGACACGCATGCGATAGCGTTCAGGAAGGGCGTTCACGTCATACGCGATGGGTCGGATTTCATAGTCGTGCACGGTGACTAGCAGGATGGCGTCGTCGCCGTCCGTCCACTTCGAGTTGAAGCGGCTGCGGAGCTCCGTCGTCATCTCGTCTTCGAGCTGGAAGAGGATCGTCTGATTCTGGACAGGCGGGATGCGGATCGTCTTGATGTGTTCGAGGTAGTTCGAGACGGACACGTACCCACAGCCGGACGCGGTGACCAGAAACAGGCACAAAACCGCACCTAGAGCCGCTCGACCCCGACACAGGGCGAAAGCCACCGAATCCGTGAGAATCCTACGCTGTGACGCAGCGCGACGGTCCACGTCTTCGGAGCACCTCCGGCGGGGCAGCGGCTCGCATGCCCGGGTTGAAACGTCCTCATGCCCACTACTGGACCGTGGGCTTGGCGATCACCGGTTTCTCGGCAGGCGCGGGTTTGTCCGGATTGATCCAGCGCGATATCTGGTTCTGGTGAGACGAGATCCACCAGACGCCCACTCCCAGCAGGACAACGACCGCCACCATCAACGCCTGAAACCACGTCTTCTCGAGCAGGCTGCCGTTGGCTTGCTGCGTCTCGTGTTGACCGATTCGCATGGCGACGTCCTCTCCGCCCGTTACCGGGCTGGACACCGCGATGGCGCCTAGGCGGCTCGTCGACCGTAGCGTGAGCGACGCCATGCGGGCGGCGCCTGCGCCATCGCTACGTACAAGTACTAGCCCCGACGCCATCGCTTGTGAAGTCCGTCGCCTCGAAGCGCCAACCTGGACACTCCGCGTCGGGCGCTAGTAGCGCCGCTTGGGCACCCTGGGCGTCTCTCGGCTCCCGCCGCGTCCGTCGCGCGGGCGCCCGCCTGATTGAGAGCCCCGGTCGCGGTCGCCGCCTCGCCGGTCGCGCGACTGACGCGAACCGTCGGCTTCGTACTGAGGCTCGCGCTCGCCGGTCTCTTGGGATGGCTCGCTGCCGGCAGCGCGGTCGCCGCCGGTCGCGCGCGGATACTGCGGAACGCGCGGAGCGGACGGTTCGTCCGACTCCTCCTCGTCCGCGTCTTCGCTGTGAACGCGCTCGGCGCGCGGAGGCATTGGCGTCCCGTCGGGTCGCGTGACGAGCTCCAGGTCGATACGCCCCTTCTCGTCGATTCGCGTGACTCGGACGGTCGCGGTATCGCCGATGTTCAGGACGTCCTCGACGCGGCGCACATAGCCATCCGACAGCGCCGAGATGTGGATTAGCCCATCCACGCCCTTGAGCACTTCGACGAACGCACCAAACGGCGTGACACGCGTCACACGTCCGACATACTCCTTGCCGACCTCCGCCTCGGCGACGATGCCGCGGATGATGTCCTCGGCAACCTTCGCCGCCGCGAGGCTGGTCGAGGCGATGCGCACCGTCCCGTCGTCCTCGACGTTGACGGTGACGCCGGCGTCTTCCTGGATCTTGCGGATGACGGATCCGCCGCGACCGATGATCTCGCGGATCTTGTCCGGATGGACCTTCATCGTGTAAATGCGCGGCGCGTACGGCGAGATGTCCTCGCGGCGCGTGCCGATGCAGGCGTCCATCAGGTCCAGAACCTTGATCCGCGCTTCGTGCGACTGGTGGATGGCGCGGCGCATCAGGTCGACGGTGATGCCGTCGATCTTGATGTCGAGCTGGATCGCCGTGACGCCGTCCCGTGTTCCGGCGACCTTGAAGTCCATGTCGCCGAGATGGTCTTCGGCTCCCAACATGTCCGTCAGGATCACCTCACGGTCTCCGTCCTTGATGAGCCCGACCCCGACGCCAGCGACGGGCTTGGCGACTGGCACGCCGGCGTCCATCAGCGCCAGACTGGCGCCGCAGACCGTTGCCATCGACGACGACGCGTTCGACTCGAGGATTTCCGAGACGACCCGCACCGTGTACGGGAATGTCTCGGCGTCGGGGATCACGGGCATGAGCGCGTGCTCCGCGAGCGAGCCGTGCCCGATCTCTCGACGCCCGGCGCCGGTGATGCGCCGGACCTCCCCGACACTGAATCCGGGGAAGTTGTAGTGGAGGAAGAAGGCGCGCGAGTGCTCCCCGGTAAGGTCGCGAATGACCTCCTCGTCCATGCCGGTGCCGAGGGTGACGGTACAGAGCGCTTGCGTCTGCCCTCTCGTGAACAGGGAGGAGCCGTGGGTTCGCGGCAATACGCCCACTTCGCACGCGATGTCGCGGATGTCGCGCGTGCCGCGCCCGTCGACTCGCTTGCCTTCTTCGAGAATCGAGCGGCGCATCTCCTCGCGCTCGATCTCGGTGAACACAGCCGCGATCTGCTCGTCGTCCGAGTGGATGTCGGTGCCCTCGCCCTCGATTTCGGCGACGACGTTCTCCAGCACCGACTGCAGGTACGTGTCGCGTTCCTGCTTGTCCGCGATCCCGATGGACTGACGGATCGGCATCGTTGCGAGTTCGCGGATGCGAACCGCCATCTCTTCCTGCGCGGACGCCTTCCCGACTGGGCGCTTCGGCTTGCCGACAGCCGCAACGAGTTCTTCCTGAACCGCGATCACACGCTGAATCTCGCCGTGGGCGAAATCGATCGCAGCGATCACGTCGTCTTCAGGGACTTCGTGGGCGCTTCCCTCGACCGACATGACCGCGCGCTTGTTGGCGGTGACGAAGAAGTGCAGGTCCGCCTCATCGAGCTGCGCGTACGTCGGGTTGGCGACGAACGCCCCACCCACGCGCGCGACGACGATGCCGCCGATGGGCCCGTTGAACGGGATGCTGGAGATCGAGAGCGCCGCCGACGTGCCGATCATGGCGAGCGTCTCGGTCGGATGGACCTGGTCCGACGACAACGTCATCGCCTGAACCTGGGTCTCATTCCTGAACTTCTTGGGGAACAGAGGACGAATCGAGTGATCGATCAGTCGGGCGATCAGCGTCTCGCCGACGCCAGGACGAGGCTCGCGCCGGCCGTAGACAGGAGGAATCTTGCCAACAGCGTACCCGCGTTCTCGGTAATCGACCGTCAACGGAAAGAAATCGGTGTCTTCCTTCGCCTCGGCGGCGGCGACGGCGGTAACCAGCACGACGGTTCCGCCCTGCTGCACCCAGACCGCGCCGTCCGCTTGTTTCGCGACCTTTCCCGTCTGCAGGACGACGGGTTCGTCTCCCAGGATGATCTCTACGCTATGCACCGTGCGCTCCTCCGGACCTTCCGCATTGGACGGCATCTCCACCAGAAACACGGAGACCTGACGCGCCCACCGGCGAGGGGCCGTCGTCCTCTCCGGGATCGTCGTCAGGTCGTGGCATCGATGCGCGCTTAGCGGCCAATACGGTCTCGGAGGCCGAGCTTGCCGATCAGAGCGCGGTAGCGCTCCACATCCGTATCGTAGAGATAGCGCAGGAGGCGTCGCTGCTTACCGACCAGACGGAACAGCCCGCGCCGCGACGTGTGGTCATGCGTGTGAGACTTGAAGTGCTCGGTCAGGTACTGGATTCGCGCGTTCAGGAGGGCGACTTGGACTTCGGCGCTTCCCGTATCACCTTCGGAACGCTGATGGTCTTGAACGATTGACGCGATGTTCTCTTTCGTCAACGACAACGCCGGATTCCCTTCGTCACGTAGTCACTGCTTCCGCGCGCCGGGCCCTCTCCAAGCCTCGACTCCGACCGCGGCGACATGAGCCCATGTGTGAGTCCATTTCAGCACGTACAGTAACACACAGCCTGCCGCATCGGCAAGCTCAACCCTCAAGCGTCTCCCCGGCTGCGTCGACGGCGCAGGGCAACAACACGGTGAGCCATATACGGACTCACCGGACGATCTTACCAGGTTCTCTGCTTGAGCAGTTCCTGGATCGCGCCCTCCGGCACCGGGAGTTCTGCCCGGTGGTCATCGAGCCATCGAGAGAAGTCGCGCTCGATGCCGTCGGTCCATCGCGCGTCGATCTGACCCGGGCTGTAAGCGCCGTCCCGAAGCCGCTGCTTGCCGAACAGGTCTCTGAGCGTCACCAATTCGGACGTCTGCACGACCGTCTCCGCAAGATGCGGCGGCACGAAGATGACGCTGTCGCCTCGTCCGAGCACTACATCGCCCGGCATCACCGTGGCGTGACCGATGCGGACGGGGCAGTTGTGGCCCACCAGCATGATCGTCGGGGATGCGTAGGATGGGTGGAACCCGCGCGCGAAGCAGACGAATCCGGTCATCTCCTGGATGCCCTCGATGTCGCGCACGGCAGCGTCCTGCACGACGCCGCGTCCCGACTTGGCGTAGATCGCGGTCGATAGGTTGTCTCCGATCACCGGTCCCTGCTCGATCTTCCCGTAGACATCCGCGATGTAGACATCGCTGGGTTCGAGACGGTCGATGGGCCACGATATCTGGTCCCCCACGCAGCCGGTACGAGCTCCCTTCTCCTCCATGATCCGCCGCATGTCGGGGCGTCTGGGCATGTAGAGCGCCGTCGCGGCGCGCCCCACGAGTGTTTCTCCGGGCTGCGTGCAGACCCAACCACCCTCGAACTGCCAGTGGAATCCCGCGCCCTGGAGAACGCCCCAAGCCTGCGTGATCGTGACGCGCTCCATCCGTTCGAGGATCGAATCGGGAACACGCGGACGCCCATCGGGGAATCTCTCTCCGCTCCACTCCGGCGTGTACTCCACGAGCTCTTCAGGCGACAAGTTGAGCGGCGCGTACTTCTCCATGCGTGAATCCTGCCCGTGTTTCGGAGACTCAGTGGTGCGTTTCGTAGACCCATTCCGATTCGTAGGGGCGACGCGTCGCCCCTACCTTCACGGCGTCCGTTGACACGACGGATACCTACGAAACAGACCACTCAGTTCTCGAGGGCGACCGCATAGCTTCCGGCGATGTGCGGGAACCGCTCCTCCAGCCGGTCGGCGATGTCGACGCCGATACCGGGAACACCCGGCATTACGAGATATCCGTCCTCGATGTCGGGGCGCTGCGACAGGATGTCCCACTGAAGAGGTCCCTGATGGCGGTTCAGCTCCAACACGCGCGGTCTCGGCAGCGCCGCGACGCAATGGGCGTTCGCCATCGCCATCAAGCCGTTGTGCCAACTGTGCGGGCACGTGTCGATCCCGTGTCGGTGCGCGGCTTCGGCGATGCGCATGGTCTCCGTGATGCCGCAGAGCCCGGCATCCTGCTGAACGATGTCATACGCGCGCTTCTCGAAGAACGGTCGGAACTGCTCCAGGGTAGTGAAGCTCTCGCCGCCGGTGATCGGCATATCGACAGCCGCGCAAAGCGTCGCGTAGCCGTCGATGTTGCTCCACGGGATGGGTTCCTCGAACCACGCGAACCCCAATCGGTCGAGCTCGCGCGCAATCGCCATCGCCTGGTCCTCGTCCAGGCGGCAATTGCCGTCGAGCATGAGCTCCATTCGGTTCCCCACTGCCTGAGCAAGCTCGCGAACGAGCCCCAGGAACCGATCGACGGTCACGCCCGACCACGACCAGTCGGTTCCGATGCGGAACTTCATCGCGGTGTAGCCTTCGGCGATGTAGCCGAGGGCTTCCTCGATGAGCTGCTCCGGTCGGTCGCGCCAGTCGTACCGACAGCCGCCCGACGCGTAGAGACGCACACGATCTAGAGGCTTCACCGTCAGCATCTGGGCGATCCGCTTGCCTTCGAGTTTGCCACGGATGTCCCAGAGCGCGATGTCGATGCCCGCTACCGCCGTGTCGTAGGCGTGGGAACGCCCGTTCGGATGCGGCACAACGCGCGGATCGCGCGGGTCCTTCCCGACCAGCTCCGGAGCGAGGTGGTCCACCCACGAACGAATGCTGGGGGGATCGCCGTATGCGCTGGCTTCGCCGACTCCAGTGACGCCTTCGTCCGTGTGGATGCGTACGATGGCGCAGTCCGCCTTGACGCACAGGTACTTCGCCGTGCGCCACTGCTCGTTGGGCTCGTGAGGACGCGACAGACAGAGCGTCTCGACCTTCGTGATCTTCATGGGAATCCTGACCGTTCGTCTTGGGAACCACGCGTCCGACGCTCGTTCTGTACCACGACCGGCGGCAGGGCTCAACGTGCGCTCAGGCGGCTGCGCCGAAGCCCGATTGACAGCCGCGCGCCGCGAAGCCTACAATACGTCAACGGTCACGAGCGGCGGGTGGGTCCCGCCTGATGGGTCCTCCCGCACTATCGCTGACGACGAAGAGGTCAACTCCATGCCAGAGGCAATTGCCAACCAAGAGCTCGCCGAGAAGTTTGCGCGTATCCCTCCTGAGTTCGCCCGACACGTCGAGGTCTTCGGGATCGAAGTGGAGCGTTTCCGGGAAGGCTCCGTGCCTGAGAACGTCTTCACCGAGTTCCGCTTGCGCCATGGAGTCTACGGTCAGCGCCAAGACGGCGTGCAGATGGTGCGGATCAAGATTCCGTATGGCGCTCTGACGGCGGAGCAGATGGAGACGCTGGCGGACATCGCCGAAGAGATCGCTGACGGCGTCTGCCACGTGACAACGCGTCAGGACATCCAACTCCACTTCGTCAAGCTGGCGGATACGCCGATGATGATGCGCCGGCTCGCAGCCGTGGGCATCACGACCAAGGAAGCCTGCGGCAACGTGGTACGGAACGTCACCGCATGCCCCGAAGCCGGAACCTGTCGCGACGAAGCGTTCGATGTGACCCCCTATGCCCACGCGCTCGCGTACTACCTGCTGGGACATCCTGAGCTCCAGAACTTCGGACGGAAGTTCAAGATCGCGTTCTCCGGCTGCCACGACAAGCCCTGCGGGCTCGCCAACATGCATGACATCGGTGCTGTCGCTGTGACGCGGCAGGAGGGCGGGGTAACCAAGCGCGGGTTCAAGCTGTTGGTCGGTGGAGGGCTCGGCGCGGTGCCCCACCAAGCCAAAGTGCTTGACGACTTCCTTCCGGAAGAGGAACTGCTACCGACCGCCATCGCGATCGGTCGCGTGTTCACGCAACGAGGAGAGCGCAAGCTTCGGATGAAGGCTCGGCTCAAGTTCCTCGTGGAGAAGCTCGGGATCGAGGAGTTCCGCCGTCTGGTTCTCGAGGAGCGCGGCAAGCTGGAGTACGACGAACGATGGTCCAGTTATGAAAACACCGTCGCGGAGATGACCGAAGAGCCCTTGCGTCCGGCGTCGCAGCTAGACGCCGCCGACGCGCCGGACGGATTCGCGCGATGGTATCAATCGAACGTCTCGGCTCAGAAAGACGTCGGATACGCGACCGTCCAGATTACGCTGCCGCTGGGCGACATCACGTCGGATCAACTGCGCGACCTGGCGGATGTCTCGCGCAAGTACGTCAAGGACACGGTGCGGCTCACGGTTCCGCAAAACATCCTGTTCCGATGGGTCGCAGAAGGCGATCTGGTCGAGCTCTACCGCGATCTGCAGACGTTGGAGCTGCCGTCTCCGAACGCCGAGGGGCTGTCGGACGTACTGGCATGCCCGGGAACCGATTCCTGCAAGCTGGGGATCGCTTCTTCTCGCGGTCTGGCGTCGGAGCTCCGCGACCAGCTCAGCGACCCGTCGTTCGACGATCTCAGTCACCTGTCGATCAAGATCAGCGGCTGTCCCAACTCGTGCGGACAGCACCATATTGCCGACATCGGCTTCTTCGGTTCGTCCAAACGTCAGGCAGGACACGTCGCCCCGCACTTTCAGGTCGTGTTGGGAGGTCAGCAGGCGGGCAACGCGAAGTCGTATGGACTCGCCGTGGGCAAAGTACCGTCGAAGAACGCGCCTTCGTTCGTCAAGCGACTGCTGGACGAATACAGGTCGCGGAAGACCGACGGCGAGGCGTTCTCAGACTTCGTCGCACGGCTCGGCAAAGAGCAGATCAAGTCGATCCTCAACGAGTACGACGCGCTCCCGTCCTTCGAGGAGCGACCCGACCTCTACGTCGATTGGGGACACGCGCGCGAGTTCTCGCTGCAGACGGGAACGGGGGAGTGCGCCGGGGAGCTCGTCGAGTTGGTTCAGTTCATGCTGACCGATGCCGACCGATGGCTCTACGAGTCGTCGCTGCACCTGGAGAAGGAAGCCTACGGTCAGACGGCGCAGCTCGCGCTGCAGGCGATGGTGCGGGCGGCTGACGCGCTGCTGACGACCCACGGGATCCAACCGCGGAAGCCCGAAGACACGTTGCGCGACTTTCAACACCTGTTCGTCGAGAGCGCTCGTTTCTATGGACCGTTCGCCGAGTTCATCGGCAAGTGGATGGCACACAGTCCGTCCGACATGAACGAGGAACGGGCGCGGTTCGCCCTCGAGGAAGCCACCCTGTTCGTCGAAGAGGCACATGGTGTCTACGGCAGGATGCAGATTCAGGAGCAGGCGCAGGAACGCCCAGCGCCGCGAACGCAGGAACCTGCCCCGGCGCCGGAGGGCGTGCAGGAGATCGTCGACAGCCTCGATCTGAAGGGCGTCGAGTGCCCGTACAACTACGTCCGCACGAAGCTGCGGCTTGAGGAGATGGAGATCGGTCAGCTCCTCGAGATCACGATCGATGACGGCGAACCGATTCGCAACGTGCCTGCGAGCTTGCGGAACGACGGGCAGGCGATCCTCGACACGAAGAAGATCGGCAAGCACTTCCGTCTGCTGATCCGCAAAGACGCCTGACGGACGCTCAACAGGAGATACGGAGTGGCTGCAGCGACTCTCGAGCGAATGGACATGAAACTGTTCGTCGACGACCCGGCGGCGGTGAAGTGGTCAGAGTGGACATCCTACTTCACCGAGTGGCTCAAGGAGTCGCCGGATGAGTGGCTGGATATCGCCGACTACCTGCACGTGCCGTCGGGGCCCGGCATCCTGCTGGTCGGGAAGCGCTGCCACGTCGCGATGGACAACCGTCGTGGACAGCCGGGCATGTTGTTCAGTCTGAGGGAGCCGTTCGCCGGGTCGAACCGAGAGCGGATTGTGGCATTCCTCAGACAGCTTTCGGAGTTCGCCGCGCGGATCGAGCGCGACAAACCGGCAGTGCGTTTTCGTCGTGATCTTGGCGAGTTCGCCGTGAACGACCGGGTGGGCTTCCCGAACACGCCCGAAGCATTCGACGCCATAGCCGACGACTTGCGGAGTGCCGTTCAGGAAGCGTTTGGCGTTGACAACGCCCGTCTCTCACGCGATGAGGATCGTCGCCAGCGACTCACGGTCCGGGTCACGGTTCCCGGATAGCGGATACGTTGGGGCGGCGCGGCGGCGTGTCAGATGCCCGAGGCGAGCTCCTGGCGGATTCTGCTGCGTAGCATCTCGATCACCGCCTCGACGCACACGTCCTCGTCGATGGTCAGGCTCCCGCGCCGCCGTCGCCGGGCGTCCGTCCGAAGTTGTGCGACGGACATCACCGGCATGCTGCCCCACCGTACCGGTTCCAGCACCTGATGGGCAAGCTCGCCGTCCGCATCGACGATGAAGGCGATCCCCGCGAGTCGGACGACCGCCTGCGCATGGGCGACGCTCAGCTCAGCTTGTGCCGGATCGATGGTGACCGACACGGGCGACCATCCCTCCAGCCGAAGAGCCTGGCAGATCGTCCTCCCCACCGTTCGGGCCCAGTCGCACCGGATGCCCGCGACCAGAGCGCACCTGCCCAGCATCGGATGGGAGACGTGCGCCATCAACGGGCTGTCGAGCACCAACTGCAGATATCGCGACGCATCGAACGAGTCGACGGCGACGTCGGGCTCGCCTGAAGGCGAGACGATCAGCTGATTCGCCGACAACCGGCGCATGTGGGCGTCGAGCGCGACCGTGCCGTGAACCCGAGCGCCATCCAGCACGGCGTGGTCAAGGACCGCGTGCTCCAGGCGGCACGCGGACAGGTCCGACTCCGCGAAGTTCGCGTAGGGAGCGACGGCGAATACCAGGTCGCCGTTCCTGAGCCTCGCACCCCGCAGGTTCGCACCGATCAGCTTTGCGCCTCGCAGGACGACGTTATCACCGACAGCGCCTTCCATGCTCGATTCCGTGAGGTCGGCATCGTGCAGGTTCGCTTCGGTCAACGTCGCACCGCCCAGGTCCGCCAGGATGAAGCTGGTTCCGCTCGCCAGGACGCGCGACAGGTCGGCGCCCGTCAGCTTCGTGCGGTAGCATAACGCGTTGTTGAGACTCGCTCCGACGAACGTCGCCGTGGTCGCGTTGGCGCATGACACATTGGCGCGATCCAGTGTTGCCCGGACAAGGTTCGCGCCGGATAGATCGGCTTCGGATAGGTCGGTATGCGTCAGGTCTGTCTCAGCGAGTTGAACTCCGCGCAAGTCTAGTCCGTGACAGTCCGCGGCGGAGAGGTTGGGAACCACACGTGGATTCGCGCGACGCCATCGGTTCCATGCTTCCACGCCGTCCATGAGCATCTTCAGTTGATCGCTGGAACGCATCGAGTTCCTCGGGTGACGTGATGCCGTGGGTCGCGGTACGCGGGTTCTGTATTGGCATCGCCTGGCTCAGCAGGACATGACGCTGGTCGGTCGAGAAGGGCTAGTCGAGGCTTGGGAGTGTGGGTAAGCCGGGCACCTTCACGCGGTGATCGCGGCGCTCTCCCCTGTCCATGGCGCGAAACTCGCGGACAAACGCCACAAGATTCTTGGCGGCAGCCTGTACGATCGCGCGTCCCTTCTCGGCGGTTGCCAGGGTCGGCGCGCCGGAAACGCCGGTCGGCGTCGCGCTGCTCGTCCATCGAACGACCTTCACGGGTCCCCAGCCCTGTGTCAGATCGACGTGCAGGAACCGCGAGCTTTCACTGCCGGCGGCTCCGCCAAAGTGATCCTCAGCCTTGTCCATCTGCACGCGAGACGGGTCGAGGTACAGGTACGCCGATGTTTCGAGCTCGCATGCGTGGGCGGCTCCCCCGGGTCCCGACTCGCGAACCGACTCGAAGGCTTCCACGGTGAGATTCGTCCACATGGTGGAGGCGACCAGGGCGTCGGTCTCCAGCGTGGCGCGCCGAGCGATGAACTCGCACAGGTGCTCGTTCGACCCGTGTCCGTCGACCACGACGATCCGGTCGAAGCCCGCGTACGCAATGCTCTTGACCACATCGAGGGCGTACTCGATGAAGTGGTCATAGTGGACGTGGATCGTCCCAGGGAAGTCCAGGGCGTGCTCGTTGTAGCCGTACGGGATGGTCGGCATCACGAGTATCTCGCGCGGCGCGAGCTTCGCCGCCTCGAGGCAGGCGCTGCGGGCGAGGAAGTTGTCGACGTCGAGCGGCAGATGCCTGCCATGCTGCTCCGTGCTGCCGATCGGCAGAAGGATGACCTTCCGGGCGAGAACCGCCTCGTTAATCTCTTCCCACGTCAGATCGTCGTAGAGGTGCTTGTCCAGCGAACTGGTAGTCATAGATCGTGGAAACTCACGTCTTGGGGGAACCTTCCTCTGCGAGTTTCGTCAGGAACTCTCGCGCAAGCGCCATCGCTCCCGCGAACGTCGCCTGGTACTTGGCAAACGACCGGACCATCTCAACGACGAGTTCTTCCGGCAGACTCGTGCGAGCCAGCATGTCGCGCATCCGCGCCGGGCTCGGCAGCAGCGCGAGATCGTCGAGCTCCTCCAAAGCCGTTCGAGGATCGTAGTGGTAAGCCACCGCGTCCTCCAACGTGAGTCAGAGCGTCCGCGTGTATCCGCGTAATCGTATTGTCGTGGAAGACCGAGGGGATGGCAACGCCGCCGACAGTCTAAGCGGACGCTTCCGCGACGGAACCAGGCGGCTCGGATGCCGTAGGCGTGAACAGGAGCGCGTCGAGTTCGTCCACATCGACATCGAACGCTGTCCGCAGGGCGTCGTCGATGGTCGCGCCGTCGTGGAGCGACCGCAAGGCAGCGCGGATCGCCTCGATACCGAAGGAGTCTACCAGGAACTCCCCGATGCGCGCGCACTGGTGGTAGGCAAGACCGACGTCCGAATGCCGAAGCTGTGTGAACGAGTCGGTGAGGTCACGGAGTCGAATCGTGCGCTGTTCTTGGACTGCCTGTGACAATCGCGCTTCCTCCCAAGCCATGCGAGGCTTCGCGAGGCATTCCGCGATCGCCTCTTGGAGCCAGTGGGGGCATCGACCGGCTGACGACGCCATGATCAGCAGGTGGGCGTACTCATGCCGGAGCAGACCGGCGAGAAGCCCGGGCCCCGGCGCTGGCGAGTGCAGGAAGACGAGAATCGTGCCGTTGTCTTGGGCGATACCCGCTGCCCAGGGGGGCCAGCCGTGACGAATGCCGGCACGCGATGGCAGCAGGTGCACCACCACCGGCTCGGATGGAAACACCTCGAGCGCCTTGCCGAACTCCCAGTACGCCTGAGACAACGCTCGGAGAGCCAGGTCATGGATGCGCGGCGGCACTCCGGGTCCGACGGTCAAGGTGAAACAGTGCTGGAAGGCGTCGCAGGATGGGTCGTTGAGTCGTTCTGAGATGGCATCGAACGTCGCTTTCTGCTCCACGATGCGGGCGCGACGCCGCAGACCCGTCGGGTTGCCCGGCGCGAGTTCGAGGCCCTGATCGACGGCGCGAAGGGCAGCATCCCACTCGCCGAGGTTCTCATGCGCCTTGGCGAGGTCCAGGTACGCTGGCACGGAGCGCGGGGCGTGGTCCAGACCTTCGCGGTAGTGGCGCACGGCGGATCCGTAGTCGCCTCTACGGAATGCCGCAACCGCCGCGTTGAAATGGGATCCGGCGACGCCCTCGGAGGTCGGTTTCCTCACTCGGTACGTCCTCCGCGTATGGTTCATGCACGCGCGAAACCGACGACGCGCAACGCCACGGATCCCAGTTGAATCGCCGTGTCCGACTCGAGCACGACCGAGCCATCGATCTGGGATCGATCGAGAACGACTCCGTTCGTGCTACCGAGGTCCGTCAAGAACACTCGCCCGTCCGAGAGGTCCAAGCGAGCATGGCGACGTGACAGGCGACGCGAATCGTCTTCCAGCGGGATCGTGACGCGTCGCGACCTTCCGAGCAGGCATTCGCTCAGGTGAAGCGTGTAGCGGCTCCCGTCGTCGGAGGCGAACACGGCGCGCGCGTATCCTGGGCTCAGGGGCTCGACGCGATCGAGAGTCAGTCGCGACCGACCCAGCTCCAACACGTCGCCTGGTTCCAACCGCGTCGGTTCCGTGATGCGGAGCCCGTTCACATATGAGCCGTTGCGGCTGTCGAGGTCCTGCACAACGACGTAGCCGTCGAGGAGGATGATCCTGGCGTGCTGTCGCGAAACTTGCGGGTCGTCGTCGAGACGGAAAGGAACGTCGCCTCTGCCGAACACGGCGTCGTAGAGCGTCACTTCGATGTCTCGAACGCTCCCGCTGCCCTCGCTCACTTCGAGGTACACGCGCACCGCGTCGGAGCGCGATGCACGGGCGGCGCTGTCAGGGGACCCAACCGTCCTGTGTGACGCCGGGACGCCCGCTCGAAGGGCGCGCGTTTCGCCTTCCAGGTACGCAGGCTGTGCCAATTCGCTGTCCGTGCCAGCCGGCAACGGGCTGGCTGCGGCAGTCTGGCGAGCCTTCACGGAGGCGCGCGCGCGGCTGCGGGAGTCGCGGAACCGGTCCAGAACGGTCTCTTCCATCCGGATGCGCGCAGACGGCGATGGACTTACCGTGAGCGACGCAGCTTGGCGTGTCGCCTCCAGGAATCGCTTGACTGCCTCGAATTCCGGGTCGCCAGAGAGCTTCTGGAGCGACTTCCGCTCCGGTCTGGGAAGGTCCTTGCCCTCCAACAGCAGCGTGTAGCCCTCGAGGGCGTCGCCGAGCTCGCGGTCCCTCGCGTCCCTTTGCGATGGGTCAAAGGGCCCGTTCGTCTTCATCGAAACCCTCCGGCTCAGACACCTGGTATTCAAAGCCGCGCCGCACAAGGATTTGCTTCAGCTCGCGCGTTGCGCGGAAGATCCAGACCTTGACGGTGTTTTCTTTCTGGTTCAGCGCTTCGCTGATCTCAGCGATGCTCATGCCCTCGAGGTGACGCAGAACCCAGGCGACTCGGTGGTTCTTCTTCGTCATCTGATTCAACGCCTGCTGGATGAGCTCCCGAATCTCTTGAGCCTCCAGCAGCTCGTCCGGCAAGGGCGACTCGTCGCGGAACCGGTTCAGCATCTCCTCGACGGCGTCGTCTTCCCCGTACTGCAGCACCTCGCGCAAGCGGTTCTTCTTCCGAAAGACGTCGATGATCGCGTTCTTGGCGATCTGGTTCAGCCAAGACTGGAAGCTGCCGCGCTCAGGATTCCACAGCTCGATCTTCTGCCACACCCGCATGAAGATGTCTTGCCACGCCTCCTCGGCATCTTCGTGGTTCCCCAGCATCCGATACGCCTTGCTGTAGATCCACGTTCCATACTGTCGCAGGAGCCAGCGCAGACCTTCCTCGTGCCCATTCTGCAAAGAGGCGAGCCACCACATCTCGTCATCGACAGCTTCCGTGCCCGAAGCGCCCGCCGACCGCGAGGCGGGCCCGGCGACTCCACGCATCGATGCTGCCTCGGCATCGACTTCGAGCAGGGGCACCGCGAATGAGCCCTTGAGCATGACGAACTCCTAACCGAACACGACAGAGCGAATGGATGATTCCTGACGTCGCACGTACACGTGGGCCCGATACACTGAGCCCATCATACGTACTCTACGCGCCAAGTCCAGCGCTTGTTTCAGTTCTCGCATGCTTCCATCTGGTTGGGCGGTGTCGCCGATCCGCAAAGCGTGCCGGCGTGTCTGGCGAATCGGACCACACGATGGCTCCTGGTCGTCAGGGATGGTATCCTTGGTTCGTCGCCGAAGCCGGACGCGTGCCGGACTCATCCCCGACCAACGCCCGAACTGAGAGTATCCACCCGTGACGGCAGGCATGTACAGTCGCGTGGCGTTGCTGGCGCTGGCGCTCGTCGGTTGCGGCGGGCATGCCCGACACGATGCCGCACTCACCGTCTTCGCGGCGTCGTCGCTGACCGACGCGTTCGGTGAGATCGCCCGATCATTCGAAGGAACGCGAGACGGCGTCCGCGTCGAGCTCAACTTCGCCGGCAGCCATGTCCTGCGCACCCAGATCGAGCAGGGAGCCTTGGCGGATGCCATCGCTTCCGCCGATGAGGTGAACATGCAGGCTCTTGTGGCCGGAGGCCTCGTTGAGCCAGCGACTGCGTTCGCCCGCAACCGACTCGTCGTGGCAGCGTCGTCCCGAAACGCCTCGGTGCGCTCGCTCGCCGACCTCGCGTCGCCTGGGGTCCGAGTCGTCGTCGCCACGCCGGAAGCGCCTGTCGGACGCTATACCCAGCAGATGCTCGATCTGGCGGCAGCCGACCCCGCGCTCGGCGCCAGCTTCGCCGCCGATGTGAGAAGCCACGTTGTGAGTCGCGAGACCAACGTGCGCCTCGTCCTGGCGAAGGTCCTGCTTGGAGAGGCAGATGCTGGCGTCGTCTACCGAACGGACGTGTCGTCGCAGCAGTCCGACGTCCGAATCATCGACATCCCGGAATCCCTGAACGTGCTGGCTGACTACCCGATCGCCGTCGTTGCCGGCACAGATCGCGGCGATGATGCGCGTGCGTTCGTTGACTTCGTCCTGAGCGACGCGGGCAGAGGCATCCTGTCAGACTACGGGTTCTTGCTGCCCGAGTCGGGCCCGAGGAGCCGGTCCACGGTGACCAATCGATGACGGCCCGTCGACGGCAGATAGGGTCCTCGACGCTCCTGTGGCTCGGATCTTCTGGCTTGATCCTCTTCCTCCTCGTTCCCATCGCGGTCTTGCTGCTTGCAGTTCGCCCGGATGTGCTATCTCGTTTGGCATCCGAGATGGCTCTGCGCGCCCTCTGGCTGAGCCTCAAGACGACGGCGATCGCGTCGGCAACCTGCATCGTGCTCGGTCTTCCGGTGGCACAC
Source organism: Candidatus Poribacteria bacterium (assembly GCA_016866785.1). Classification (NCBI taxonomy): domain Bacteria; phylum Candidatus Poribacteria; species Candidatus Poribacteria bacterium. Next base: position 14,537 of record VGLH01000024.1, on the reverse strand, counting down.
CTCTTGGCACGCGTGCCGTTCCGAGGCAAGGCGTGGCTCGATACGTTCCTCGACCTCCCGGTCGCAATCCCTCCAGTCGTCGCGGGGGTCGCGCTGTTGCTGGTGTTCGGGCGTCACGGACTCATCGGACGGTACCTTGACGTAGCCGGCATTCGGATCGGATTCACCACCCTCGCCGTCGTCATGTCCCAGGTGTTTGTCGCGAGCCCGCTGTTCGTGAGGAGCGCCTGCGCTGGGTTCGAGGCGGTCGACGTCCGCCTCGAACAGGCAGCGTCGACCCTTGGCGCGACCCCATGGCGTACGTTCCGCACCGTCTCACTGCCGATTGCGCTACCGGCGCTGCTCGCAGGCGTCGTATCGGCTTGGGCTCGAGCCCTGTCGGAGTTCGGCGCGACGATGATGTTCGCCGGCAACATCCCGGGTCGCACGCAGACGCTGACGATGGCGGTCATGTCCGCCATGGAGAGTGACCTGGAAACGGCGCTTGCCGTCTCGTCGCTCACCGTCGTCCTGGCTGTCGGTTCCTTGCTGGGAACCCGAGCGCTTCTCCGGTCATGGCAGAACCGTGAGCTGTGCCCAGCCCGCGAGGAAGATGACGTGACCGGTTGGCGCGCGACCCACGAAGCGGCGTCGGGCGACCTCACCGCGAGCTTTCGTGTCTCGGCAGGGGACATCGAACTTTCGATGGATGTCTCGGTACGCGTTGGCGAGATCGTTGCCATCGTGGGTCCCAGCGGAGCGGGGAAGACGACGGCACTGAGCGTTCTCTCAGGGCTGCTGATGCCGGAACACGGCAGGATCGCCCTAGGAGGAACCGTGCTCTTCGACTCGGATCGTGGCGTTTGGGTTCCGACCCATCTGCGGCGCATGGGCGTCGTGTTCCAGGAATACGCGCTGCTTCCGAATCGGACCGTTCGCGGCAACGTGGCGTACGGTATGCGTCCGGGCGGCAAGCGTTCCGCCATGGAGTGGATCGAGCGGCTGGGTCTGTCTGGCTTGGAAGATCGACGCGCGACGGATCTGTCAGGTGGGCAGCGTCAGCGAGTCGCCATCGCGAGGGCTTTGGCGTCCGAACCCAAGGCGCTGCTGCTCGACGAGCCGTTCTCGGCGCTCGACCCGACGACGGCGACGAATGTGCGCGCCGAGCTCCGCGAGTTCCTCCATGTCGTCGGACTACCGACCATCGTGGTGGTGCATGACCCGTTGGATGCCCTCGTGCTTGCGGATCGCATCCTGGTTCTCGACCAAGGCAAGATCATCCAATCCGGCTCCAAAGAGGACCTGTTGGCGCATCCGAGGAGCCCCTTTGTGGCGGAGCTGATCGGCGTCAACTTCTACGAGTGCGAGCTCGCGCCAGGCAGTGGTCTCAAAGAAGCCAGGGCAGGAACCGTCACGTTCCACGTGTTGGCTGCGGAGCTATCGGGTCGCGCGCATCTGGCGTTTGCCCCGTCGGAGGTCGCGCTCATGATGGATGTGCCCACCATGTCGATCCAGAACGTATTTAATGCAACCGTGGTGGAGTGTCTAGCTCTCGTGGACCGCGTCCGGGTTGGCATCGACGTGGGCGTACCGATGGTCGCCGAGGTAACGCGCGAAGCCGCCGACAATCTGCACCTGGAGCCCGGGGCGCAGCTCTGGGCGATGATCAAGGCGACCGCGATACGCGTCTATCCGTGATGCCGCGAACACGGAAGCGGTACTGGATTGCCAGACAGAATCCGCACCGTCGAGGCTTTCCTGGAAGAGCTGCGCTCGATTGCACAGCTCGGTCTGTGCTACGCCAGCGACCCGCACGACAAGGATCGCTATGAGCGACTGATGACTCTGACGTGCGAGGAGTACGCGGCGATTGCGGAGTTGCCGGTCCCTGACGTCAAGAGCCGGCTGGCGGCGGAATTCGGTCATGTCACACCCAAGGTCGGGGTCGATGCGGCGATCTTCGACGATGCGGGCAGGCTGCTGCTGACTCGCCGGTTCGACGATGGGATGTGGTGTCTGCCGTGCGGATGGGCTGAACTCGGCGAAACCGCTCGCGACGCCATTCGACGAGAAGTGCGCGAGGAGGTATGCCTCGACGTGTCAGTGGGCGAGGTGATCGACGTCTTCAGCCGACTGCCGGGGCAATACGGACCCCACACCGCGTACTTCGTCGTGTTCCATTGTGTCCGCGTCACCGGCGAGCCGACGACCACCGAAGAAGCCGTCGAGATCGGCTACTTCTATCCCGACGACATCGTCGAATGGCACCGAGATCACGAAGAGCGCGCCCGCCGCGCCGTCCGGTTCCGGACCGAACGCCTCTGAGGTCGCGTGCTGTTGACCGCTCCCTGGTTGGGTAAGCAACGGCGGCAACGACCTCGTTCGCCTCACGATTGACTCCTGTCACGCCGGATGCTTCCGCCGCAATGACCACTCCGGTCCAGCTTCTCAGATCCCTATTTTCTTTTTGACATGGGATGCCCACCAGGGCTAGACTCCCGTAGTGCTTGGGTGCGTTCCTGATAGTAGCTACTACATCTTGTAGATAGTTGCAGAGTCATGCGATGCCCGTTCTGCCAGCATCCGCATACGCGGGTGACCGATAAGAGAGACACACAATCAGGCGCCGTCATCCGACGCCGTCGTGAGTGTCAGCGTTGTCAGAACCGGTTCACGACGTTCGAGCAGCCGGTCATCCTCGACATGATGGTCATCAAGAAGGATGGCAGGCGTGAGCCGTTCAATCGCGAGAAGTTGCGTATGGGCGTCCAGCGCGCGTGCTGGAAGCGTCCGGCCAGCCAAGAGGCAATCGACGCGCTCGTGGCTCGAATCGAGCAGGGGTTCATCTCGCGACCGCGTCGAGAGGTCTCCAGCCGTGTCGTTGGCGAACTCGTCATGGATGCCCTCAAGACGCTCGATGACATCGCCTATATCCGGTTCGCTTCGGTCTATCGCGAGTTCCGGGATGCAGAGGACTTCCAGGAGGTACTCCAGCAGCTAGGTCAGGTGCCGCCGGATTCATGATGGGGCAAGTCGTTCGGTTGACCGGGCACGGGATCGTACCCAGACCCGGACGCGTGCTTCGCTGTTGGCTACCTTCGGTCCGATGGAGCGGATCTGCGCGCACTTCGTTGTTATGTATGGCGATATGGCTCAATCCGGTCGATTGAGGAGACAGATATGTCCGGCATTGCTTCGAACACCACGGATCAAGCTGCTCAGGACGGCTTGACGATCAATCCTTACTTCACGAAGCCGGGGTTGCACCCGTTCGACGAGATCGAGTGGGTGCACCGACGCTCCGCCATCCACAACGAGAAGGGCGAGGTCGTCTTCGAGAGCGACAACGTCGAGGTGCCGAAGTCGTGGTCGCAACTGGCGACCGACATCCTCGTGTCCAAGTACTTCCGCAAGGCAGGGGTTCCGGGCGTTGGCAACGAGACGAGCGCTCGCCAGGTTGTGCACCGAATCGCCCACTCCATCCGCGCCCATGGCGAGGAAGTAGGCTACTTCGCTTCGCCGACGGACGCCGAGACGTTCGAGCTCGAGCTCGCCCACCTACTGATCACGCAGAAAGGTGCGTTCAACTCGCCGGTCTGGTTCAACTGCGGGCTGTCGCAGGAGTATGGCATCGTCGGCAGTCCGGGCAACTGGCGGGTCGACGATGAGACGGGCGAGGCGAAGGAGGTCGACGACAGTTACAGATACCCGCAGAACTCCGCGTGCTTCATCCAGTCCGTCAATGACGATTTGATGTCGATCTTCGGGCTGCTTCGGAACGAGGCGCGCCTGTTCAAGTACGGGTCCGGTACCGGCACGAACTTCTCTGCGCTGCGTGGGTCGATGGAGAGGCTCTCCAGCGGGGGCACGTCATCGGGTCTCATGTCGTTCCTCGACGTCCTCGACCGAGGCGCCGGTGCGACGAAGTCCGGAGGTACGACGCGTCGCGCCGCGAAGATGGTCATCCTCGACATGGACCATCCCGAGATCGAGTCGTTCATCGACTGGAAGGTGCGCGAGGAGAAGAAGGTCGGTGCCCTCATCTCAGCCGGATACTCGTCCGACTTCAACGGCGAGGCTTACCGCACGGTATCGGGGCAGAATTCGAACAACTCCGTCCGCGTGGCGGACGCGTTCATGGATGCCTACGCGCGCGATGGCGACTGGACGACCACGTTGCGGACGACTGGGGAACCGTACCAGACGCTGCGAGCTCGGAGCCTGTTCCGGCGAGTGTGTGAGGCGGCGTGGGCATGTGCCGATCCTGGCATCCAATTCGACACGACGATCAACGACTGGCACACGTGCCCGAACACGGATCGTATCTACGCCAGCAATCCATGCTCCGAGTACATGTTCCTCAATGACTCGGCGTGCAACCTGGCGTCGCTGAACCTCACGAAGTTCCTCCGATCGGACGGGTCGTTCGACGTCGAATCCTACCGCGTCGCGATACGCGTCTTCGTCATCGCACAGGAGATCCTTGTCGGTTTCTCGTCCTATCCGACCAAGCGGATCGCCGAGAACAGCTCGGCGTATCGCCCGCTCGGGCTCGGCTACGCCAATCTGGGAACGCTTCTGATGCTCTGCGGCATCCCGTACGAGAGCGAGGAAGCCTACGCGATGACCGGGGCGCTGACCGCGATCATGGGCGGTTACGCCTATGCGACGTCCGCCGAGATCGCCCGGTCGATGGGCCCGTTCGCCGGCTTCGCGAAGAACCGCGAGCCGATGCTGCGCGTCATGAACAAACATCGCGCGGCCGTCTACCGCATCAGCGTCGATCGCTGTCCGTCGGGGCTGTTGCGGGCGGCTCAGGAGGAGTGGGACCGAGCCATACGCCTCGGCGAGGAGTTCGGCTACCGGAACGCGCAGACCACCGTACTCGCGCCGACAGGCACAATCGGCTTGCTCATGGACTGCGACACGACGGGCATCGAGCCCGATTTCGCTTTGGTCAAGATGAAGAAGCTCGCAGGCGGCGGCTACCTGAAGATCATCAACCAGTCCGTGCCACGCGCGCTGGCGGTGCTCGGGTACACGCAGCGTCAGATCGATGACATCGTGACCTACGCGATCGGCACGGCGTCGCTCAACGGCGCGCCGCATGTCAATGCCACATCGCTGGAACAGAAGGGCCTGACCCCGGCAGAGATCGAGCGGATCGAAAAGGCGTTGCCGTCGGCGATGGATCTCAGCGCTGCGATCAACGTATGGACGCTTGGCGAGGCAACCATCAAGAGGCTGGGCTTCACGCCGGAACAGTACCAGAACCCGAAGTTCAACCTACTGCGGGCGATGTCTTTCTCGTCCAAGCAGATCGAAGAGGCGACTCGCCACGTCTGCGGAACCATGACTATCGAGGGTGCGCCGCATCTGCGCCCGGATCACATCCCTGTGTTCGACTGCGCCAGCAAGTGCGGGGCGATTGGGCAGCGGTTCATCAGTCCCATGGGTCACGTGCGGATCATGGCTTCGGCGCAGCCGTTCCTGAGCGGCGCGATCTCCAAGACCGTGAACCTGCCGTCCGAGGCGACAGTCGAGGACGTCGAGCAGATCTACGTCGAGGCATGGCGTCTCAAGGTCAAAGCCATCGCCATCTACCGGGACGGCAGCAAGCTGTCCCAGCCGCTGACTGCCCGAGGCTCCGAAGCCGAGGCGGACGACGCCGCGGAGCGATTGAACCGGCCCGTCCGCCGTCGGTTGCCGGACGAGCGTCCGGCAGTCACGCACAAGTACAGTGTTGGCGGCCATGAGGGCTATATCACGGTCGGCATGTACGAAGACGGAGCCCCAGGCGAGGTCTTCCTCACCATGTCCAAGGAGGGCTCGACGATCTCCGGGCTGATGGACGTCATCGCCACGATGACGTCCGTCGCGCTGCAATACGGCGTGCCGCTCGACACGCTCGTGCGGAAGTTCAGCCACATGCGGTTCGAGCCGCAGGGGTTCACAAACAACCCGAAGATCCCCATGGCAAAGTCGCTGATCGACTACCTGTTCCGCTGGATGGGACTCAAGTTCCTGGAGGACAAGGAGCTTGCCGGTTCCGCTGCGGTGTACTACGGCGAACAGGATGGCTCGAGACTTCACGTGGAGAGCGAGGAGTTGGAGCCCGACGACGCGACGCAGCTCGAGCTTCCCGCGCTGTCCTCGCCGACGACGTCAACGCCGCTCCAGCAAGAGGAGCGTCGTGTCGCCGACACGCAGTCCGACGCGCCGACCTGCCACGTTTGTGGCTCTCTGATGCGTCGAGCAGGCTCGTGCTACCTGTGCACGAACTGCGGCGCGAACACGGGTTGTTCGTGACGGCTGATAGGCGGTAACAGAGCTCTTGGGCCCCTTCTCGATGAGAGGAGGAGCTTCGTTTATCGGTGGCGGGCAGACAGCGGGACCGTGCCGCTTTCGTGCGACAACCAGTGGATGCCATCTCTCGCCTCGCACATCACTATGTTGAGGATGGGCTTCAGGAGAGACCTTTGAAGCGAGGAACCCCACGTATTGCCCTGCAGTGCGTCGCCAAGCCTAACCTGAGACGCGGCGAAGAGGTCACATGACCTCGTCCTGATGTGGAGTCAGTACTCAGGGGGCTTGGGCGTCAGGTTGGGCATCGAGCCATGCCGCGAGTTCCTCGGGAGTCGATACTTTACCGGTAGCGAGGGCGGAGACAAGCGCTCGTGTGATGAGCGTGTTGATCGGCTTCTCGTAGACGGCTCCCGTGTGCTGGTCGGGCAGCTTCACGAAGAACGGTACATGGCGGCCTCGCGGCTCGCGCTTGTGGCGTTGCGTGCCGTGGTCCGAGCTGACGATGATCGCAGCGCTATCCCACAGACCCCGCGCATCCAACGACCGACGAATCTGACCGATTGTGTAGTCGACCAGTGCTGTGTTGTGGATGATAGCACCGCCGATGCCGCGGTCCAGTGTCGAGAACTCGCCGCGTTCAGCGTCGAAGATCGTGGGCGCGTGGGGGATGGACATGTGAAAGATTGCGAGCTGAAAACCCTCCCACTTCGCTATCGTCTCATCAATGTCCGCCATCATGTGGCGGTGTCGGCGTGGATAGTAGCTGTCTCGCGCCAGCGGCCAGACATACAGGAGGTGTTGCGCCACTGTACGGAGAACCGTTGGCTGAGGCTCGAGCATCGTGGGGCGACTTCCGTATGTGTGACAGGTATCCAAGCTCCCGGTGAAAAGGCGGTCGTACGGATGACACCAGCCTACGAGCGCAGTCCGCATGCCCAAGCCACGGGCGTCATCGATGACGTTGGGTAAGGAGATAAAGGACTTCTGCTCTAGGTCTCTCAACGAGAGCGTCAGCGTTGAGTCGTCGACCGGCGTTGCCGTGACGACGGGCTCGCCGGTCAGCAGAGCCGGTATGGACTCGAGCGTGGCGTTCGCGGGTGATCGCGCTGCGGTCGCGACGAACGCCTCGTGACGTAATGCGCCGAGCTCCTTGCGCGACCCAGGGAGCGTCGTGTCCAGAGCGACCCCCTCGTCGAGCTCATCGAAGATCAACCAAACGACAGACCGCATGGCTCTGGACCCGTCGGTGACGGTCACGATGTTCTCGCGGTGTGGCGGCGGACGCGGAACCCACCACAGCGCTTCAAGCACAGATCGAGCCAGAACGATTGCCGCGAACGGAACGAGGAAGAGCAGACCCAAGGCGAGCCCGCGCGAAAGCTGTTTCCCCCATCGAATGCTGAGCGCGACTGCTGCCGTCAATGTCGCGACGACGACGGTTTTCCCGACGAACCCCATCTCGAAGGTCAAGCGCACAGCGACGCGTTTCAGAGGTGGCAACGTGTGGGGGATGAGGGCTCCACGCATATTCTCCGCCGCGACGACCATGGCGACGAAGAACAACCAGCGAGCATAGCGCGTGAACTGGAGCCGACGAGCAATCTGCGCGAGTCCGTAAAGCGCGATCGCCATCGCGATGATACTCACGGGCACAGCGGCAACAGCGTGCCTCGTGAGGCTGCGCTCCAGGTAGCGGTACAACGGCGCTGAGTTCAGCAAATCGACCCACGCCGCCGCGCACAGCAGGTTGGCGAGAGAGAGGGCTACTCCCAGGTCGAACCAGCGACCATGGGGGCTATGGGCGCTTCGCCATGACATAGAGGAGTCGGTCTGTTGGAGGCAGAGGGAGCGATTCCGCGACTTCGAATGTGGAGCTGAACGCGCTGGCAAACGCATCTGGCGACAAGCGCTCGAACGCGTCACCCCATCCACCTGTCAGCTCGCGAAACCTAGGATCAGATGGGGGCACGTACTCGATCACGAGCAGATCGGTGGTCAAGTGCGACGCGAGCGACGCGATCTCGTCGAGGGGCACTCGGGCGCGGATGAGCAGGTGGTGTGCGAGCGCCAGCATCAAGACGCAATCGAAGGAGCCAGCAGCGCGAGAGAGGAACGACAAGCACTCCGAGTTCCACCACCCCAACGCCGGGCTCGGTTCGGCAATGTCGACCACGAGAGGAAGGATATCGAGCGTCTCGCGTCGCGCAGAGCGCCAAACCTCGCTGACGACAACCGGGTCCGAGTCGATCGCCACAACGGATGCGCCCAGACGCGCCGCAGTCAGGCTGTGGGAGCCCGTGTTGCAGCCGACGTCGAGCACTCGCGAGGGACGCCTCGATGCCAACACGCGCTCGACCTGGCGAAGCTTGACGGCAGCATAATCTGGATCGTGTGAGGAGGCGTAGGTGGACCAGACCGATCGAGTTGGGCGTCGAGACGAGACTCGGCGGAGGTGTTTCCGCACGCGTCGCAGGAACCCCGTGAGGATCGTCCGAGCCGCCTCCGGGTTCGTCTGTCGGCGTGAACGATGAACACGCGCTCTTGCCGCCGTACCCCGCGACCCCAGAAGGACGGGAAGCGACACCAACGAGAGGTACGGCTGACGAAGGCGTTCCCAGCGTGACAGGCTTCGGATCGCCGCCTCTGGCGCCGATCCTTCGCGGCTGCGCACGAAGACCTGGCTGAGTGGCACGCGGTCTGCCAGAAGCAACGGGATCAGGAACGTCGTCAGGAACTGCGAGTAAGGGAGCCAGATCGGGTCATGTGGGTCTTGCGACTCGAACGAAAGCACATCCACGAAAACGGGCTGAGGTCCACGGAATAGAACGTTATGGGGCGTGGCATCCTTGAGCCCGAATCCGGCATCGAGTCCACGTAGAGCGAGCTCCAGCGTCAGCTCGCCCGCTGCCGCAAGCGTCTCCGGGCACCACTCGTGAGGATAGGACGGGAACCATATGCGCTCATGCGCCAAGACCAACGGGGGCTCACGCGACGGGTCGGGAGTCTGGACGTAGCCGTTGAGGTGCTGAAGAGCCCGTCGGGACTCCTCGGCGCCGAGCTCCCACGTACCCACGACCGCTTTGGAACGTGTCAGGTCCTGAAGAAACTCCGACGACAGAAGCCGCCGAACATGCTGGGCAGCATGGGGCGACACCATTCGGAGTACCTGCTCCCCGTCCAGAAAGACGCAACCGTCGGGATCGCGGAAGGTTGTGCGGGGTGGCAGGTCAACGCTCCTTGTCGCCGCCGCGCCCGAAGGCTCGACGGATGGCGCCCACGATCCGCGTCCGCACGCCTCTCACTGCCAGCAAACCACTGGCAGCGACCGACAAGACGATCTGCCAGACAAAAGCCCCGGTTCCGGGGTCGATGTAGGCATGCGCGAGGCGGGGCAGGCATGCGAGGACGATGATTGTCGCAACCCCGGGTCCCCAGCGCAAGTTGGGTCGAATCAAGCCCGCCTGCTCCCTTCACGTCTGCGTACGGCGTCTGACGTATGGGCGAACACCGATAACCACATCCCGTTCTCCCAAAGCGGTCTTGCTGGTCCAATCCGGGCACACACCGCCGATATCCTACGAACGCCTGGGCTCACACGACGCCGAAATAGTGTTCAAAGAACCGATCCGGGTCAACTCGGACGGCAATCCGATGCGGTTTGCTTTCGCCGTGCGTGCTGAACACCGTCATTCCAGCCAGCGCCGAGCTCGTCGTCTCGACCGATACGGTTCCGTCTGTGTATTCGCACAGCCCGGGCTCGAAGATGACGGTTCCTGCCAACGGGTCGTGGAACGTGATGTGACGCGCTCCGCCACGGAACCAGACCTCTGCCATGTCAGCCACGAGGCCCAACGGGCCCCCAGCCTCTCTAAAACGCCGCCGGCACTCGTCGGCTTCCAGGACGCACTGCGTCGTCACTTCTAAGCCGATTGACGTGAACCGTGGGGGCCGCGCTCGATAGGTGATGGCGGTCGCGACCGGGTCGCACAGAGCGTTCCATTCGCGCGCGCCGGGCCCGTGTCCATTGCCCGACGTGAACACGCCGCACATGAGCACCAGTTCCTTCAGGAGCGACGGAATCTCCGGATCAGCCGCGAACAGCAGACCCAGGTTCGTCATCGGGCCGATGGCGAGTAGGGTCACCTCGCCGGACCGCGAGCGGATCGTCTCGCGCAGGAAGCCCAACGCGGAGTTCGGCGGGAAGTCGATCCGGTGAGCTCGGTGCCGAATCGCCTCGTACTGCGGCACGTGGGGTTGACCGGAGCCGATCAACAGCGGTCCCGATGCTCCCGCGTGTACCGGCACGTCGTCGCGTCCGGCGACTTCGCACAAGAGCTGGGCGAGCGCCGCCCGCTGGCTGGTATCGCCCGTCGCAGTCGTCACCCCGAGCAGATCGCACGCGGGCTGTTTCAGCAGGTAGGCGAGGCAGACGGCGTCGTCGATGTCGGACCCGATGTCTGTGTCGAGAATCACGGGAATGCGGTCTGGCACGATCGGCTCCTGTCCCTGTGGGGCGGCACATGCACACAGGCTTCTAGCACTCGTTCCTGCGCGGCACAAGGTTCACGCACATCCGAAGACACGCGCCGCCGAATATCGTTGGACACTGGTGCCTGTCACGTCTATAATTCGCCTCGACTTGGTCGAGGGCGTCTCATCGAGACCTGCAAGAGCGGAAGGAACGATGAACCAGAAGCGTGTCTTGGGCGAGGAACACGAGACAGATCCGTTCGTAGACAAGGTCAACCGGGTCCTCGACTTCGTGAAGGCGCGGATCGCTGCCGTCGCTTTCCTCGCCGCAGTGATCGTGGTCGCGGTTCTCGCTGGCGCGTGGTATTTCGAGCACAATCGAACCGAGGACGTCCAGTCCTTCGTCCAGATGCACGAGGCGGTCGAGGACTTCGAGAAGGCGACCGAGGCTTCGTCCGCGGCCGAATCCGCTGATCTCGACGCGGTGATTCAGAAGCTGTCGCAGGTCAAAGCGCCCTCCAGCCTCGCCCGTGCCCAGTATTACCGGGCACGAGCCGCTCTCGCCAAGGGCGACCTCGACGAGGCAGCCCGGGTCTTCCGGGAGGCTGCAGTGCCAGCGAACGGCATCTACGGTCTGTTCTCTCAGATCGGTTTGGGTGGCGTGCTCGAGGAGAAGAAAGACTGGACAGGTGCGAGTCAGGCGTACGCGGAGTCTGCGCTCAATCCATTCATGTCCGTGGCCGGATTCGGGGTTGCGACCGCCGAAGCGATCCTGGGGCGAGCCCGAGTCGCGCGCAGGATGGGCAAGCCTGACGAGGCTCGCGCTGCCTACGAGTCGCTCATAGCGAAGCACGTCGAGTCGAGGGCGGCCGCGATTCGCCAGTACGCTGACGACCTCGCCGGCCGAGCCAGCACGTTCCTCGCCCGCGTCGAAAGCCCATCGACGGCTACGGACCTCGTCGGTGTCGGCAGCGCTCTGGACGCGTGGGTGCAGGAGACGCTGGCGAAACCGGAGTCCGAGCGCACCCGGGTCGAGGACGCCATACGCATCCAGACCGAGATCGAGAACCATCTGAGGTCGCTCGCGGAAGCCACGAAGGCTGACGCCGAGGGCAGAACCGAAGCCGCTCTCTACGGGTATGTGTCGGCTGCGGGCGATCGGCCCATCTCTCCCAGTCGCGAACAGTACCAGCGCGCCTCTCTCGAGATCGAACGCCTGAGCCTGTCCAACGCACCGGCTGCCGCTCGCACGAGCCAGTAGGTCGTCACCTCCGGCCGCTGTCCATCTGCGAACGATCAGGAGATCCATGCGCACACGCACTTTCGGAAGGACAGGATTGAGCGTGTCTGAGGTGGGCTTCGGAGGCGGACGGATCCGATCCACGGACGACGTGCCGCAGTGCGCTGACGTGATCCGCTACGCCATGGATTCCGGCATCGACTTCCTGGACACCGCTCCGTCGTATGGAGATGGGTCGAGCGAGAGAGTCATCGCCGAGGCGGTGCGCGGCAGGCGCGACCAGGTCGTCATCGCGACCAAGACCAAGTCCTTCATTCCCACCGAGATCGGCAATGACGTAGTCGGCAGTCTCCGCCGCTTGCGGACCGACTTCGTGGACGTGCTCCAGTTCCACGGAGGCTGGTTCGAGGAACACGAGGCGTCTGCGGCGCTCGACGATGGGATCGATGCGTTCTCACGACTGCGCGACGAGGGCAAGGTACGGTTCTTCGGCTTCTCGGCAGACGGTCCATCCGCCGGAGTGGAGCGCATGATCGCGTCCGACGAGTTCGACATGATCCAGACGCAATACAGCCTGATGTACCAGAGCACGTCGGATGGGTTCACAGGAGAAGGAATCATCCCGCAGGCAATCGAGATGGGGATGGGCGTCGCCACGATGCGGTCCACCACGAGCGGGACGTTCGGGCGGCTGCTTGCCGCGACCGGAGGAAGCATTCGGCATGGCGGGGACGTCGAGGCGTTCCTCCTCAACTACGTCCTGTCGAACCCCTTTGTGCATGTTGCGCTGCTGAGCCTGCAGTCCCGAGAGGACGTCGATCGAGCCTGCCGTGTCTCCGACGACTTGGCGCTCCGGCTCGATCTGAAAGCCCTGCACGGAGGCTAGACCGCTTCGATGCCCCAAATGGGGCAGATCGGGTCGGTACACCCTTCATTGGCTTGACATCCCGTTTTTCGGGCATTACATTCTATCAACAGCGAGTACGTGAAACGCTTCGTTCACAAAGGCGTGCTGATGATCCCCAGCGAAGCCGGGACTCTTGAGTTTCAGAAACTCAAGGAGATGGTCGAGACGTACGCGGTCTCCTCATCCGGCAAGAGCCGCACCCAAGCCGCCGCCCCGCAACTCGACGCCGACGCCGTTCGGCGCGAGCTCCAAGCCACCGACGACGTCAAGCACATAGAGCTGTCCCACCAAGGGCTGCCTCTGCATGGTCTTCGGACGGTCGATGCACACCTGACGCGCCTGGAGAAAGGTTCCGTCCTGGAGCCCGAGACGCTCGTCGAGATCGCAGGTCATCTCCGGGTCAGCCGAAAGCTGTTGGCGTTTCTGATCCGTATCGAGGTCGCAGACGAGTACCCGGAGCTTGCCCGTCGCTGCTCCGAGCTCGCGCGCTTCCCATCGCTGGAGGAACGGCTAGAGGCGTCTATCAGCCCAGAGGGCGAGGTGCTCAATTCGGCGAGCCCGGAACTCCGCCGAATCAGACACGCGCTGCACCGCGTTCGTGAGCAGATCCAGGAGCGCCTCGAAGGCGTGCTGCGTAACCCGTCGAACGCGGAGGCGATCCAAGAGCGCGTCATCACGCTGCGGAACGACCGGTATGTCGTGCCGATCCGGCAGGACTTCCGGGGACAGGTTCCGGGCGTCGTGCAGGGCATGTCCGCCTCCGGCGTTACGGTCTTCGTCGAGCCGCTCGCAGTCGTCGAAGCCAACAACGAGCTGCATGCCCTGTTCCAGCGCGAACACGTCGAGGTGCAGCGGATCCTGCGCGAGCTGAGCGACGAGCTGCGTGCCCAGTTGGAGGGACTTCGGGCGAATGCCTCGGTCCTGACGGAGCTCGACTTCCTTCGTGCGAAGGCACGCTTCGCCGTGGACTACGCGTGCATCACGCCGATCATCGAGGATCATGCCGTTGTCGAGCTTCGGAAGGCGCGCCATCCGATCCTGGAGCACCGGATCCGCCAGGAGCGATCCACCGAAGGCGCGGCGCGGAGGGTCGTCCCCATCGACATCACGCTGGGCGAGCGAAGCCAGGGGGTCATCGTCACCGGGCCCAACACCGGGGGCAAGACGGTCGCTCTCAAGACGGTCGGACTGCTGACTCTCATGGCGATGTCCGGCATCCCGGTTCCTGCCGACTACGGCAGCCGGTTCGGCTTGTTCACCGGGGTCTTCGCCGACATCGGCGATGAGCAGAGCATCGAACAGAGCCTCAGCACCTTCTCTTCCCACCTGACTCGGATCATTCGCTACCTGGCCAACGCTTCGCCCAGCACGCTCGTACTGCTCGACGAGATCGGCGCCGGGACGGACCCGGACGAAGGCGCCGCGCTGGCGATGGCGCTCCTGGACGGGTTCCTGAACCGGGGAGCCCTTGTGCTGGTCACGACGCACTACGGAGCGCTGAAGGCGTACGCCCACGAGAGCCCGCATCTGATCAACGCTTCGATGGAGTTCGACCTCGACACGCTGTCTCCGACGTTCCGAATGCAGGTGGGCTTGCCCGGTAGCAGCCATGCCGTGCGCATCGCCGAGCGTCTG
>VGLH01000023.1 GCA_016866785.1 Candidatus Poribacteria bacterium | reverse complement strand
CGTGCCATGTGGAATCCCCCGGAGCAGTGTAGCGCACCTGCCGGAGAACGGCACGCCTCAGACGGACGCCATTGCCTCCATCATCGGGTCGTGGTTGCACATGGGTTCGGACGCGAGGTAGTCCCCCGTCAGCGCGTAGGCGCGCCCTCGGTTCCCGCCGCACACGACGCGGTACTCGCACCGCCCGCACTTGCCCTTGAGCAAGTCGGGATCGCGCAGTTCGCGGAAGAGCGGCGCGTTCCGGTAGATGTCTACCAGCGACTTCACGCGCACGTTGCCGTCACAAATCGGCAGGAACCCACTGGGGTACACGTCGCCAACATGCGAGACGAACACCAGGCCCTTGCCGTCGTTGACGCCCTGCATCGGGCGATGCAGTCCGTCCGCATACCGGAATCCGGCTCCTGCGAAGCGCACGGGTCCGCGTTCACCCGATTCGCGCTGAGCTTGCCGCTCGCGCTGGATCGCGACGCGCCGGAAGTGCTGGGCGGCCGTCGCCTTGATGTCGAACGGCGCGTGCTTGGAGAGCTCCCACAGCCAGTTGAAGACCTCCTCGTGCTCCTCGGCGGTGATCATGTCGGCGGTCTGACCTCTGCCCGTCGGGACGAGGAAGAACACGGACCACTGGACGATCCCGTACTTTTCGAGGAAGGGGGTCATGTCGTCCAACTTGTCGCGGTTGTACCGGCTGACGGTCGTGTTGACCTGCAAGCTCATGCCGAGGTCCTGCGCCGTCTCGAGAATCTCCATCGTCCGCGCGAACGAGCCGGCGAACCCCCGGAAGAAATCGTGTGTCTGCGCGTCGGGTCCGTCGAGGCTGAGCGCGATCCGCAGCACGCCGACGTCGCGGACGCGTTCGAGGCGCTCGCGCGTGACGAGCGCGGTTGCCGTCGGGGTCAGCGACGTGCGCAGCCCGAGCTGGACGCTCTTGCCCAGCAGGTCGAACAGATCGCGGCGCATCATCGGGTCGCCGCCCGTGAACACCATGATCGGGTTACCGAACGACTTGATGTCTTCGAGGAGCTTGAACCCCTCCTCGGTCGTCAGCTCGTCGGCATGGCGGCGATGCTGCGCTTCGGCGCGACAGTGGACGCATGCGAACGCGCACGCGCGCGTGACCTCCCAGATGACCGTGAAGGGCGATTCGTTGAAGTCGATCTCGGTCATCCGGGCGTTCATGTGCCGCCGATCCGCATCCGCCTTCTCGTGGAGATTCCCGTTCACGCGCGGCTCCTTCTCGACCCGCTCAGGCGGCTACGCCGTGTGTGTGGCGGACTGGGACTGGGGAGAGTTCACCTGAATGGGAACCAAGAACTCGGCAGCGGCGGCGGCTTCGGGGGTTCCCGGCTGGATGCCGCACTCCTCGTCGGTCAGGTAGCAGCCGGGGTCGGGAGCGAGCGGATCGCCGAAGTAGCTCTCCGCTCGGATCCGCAGGTTCCCGTTGCAGATCCCCTGCCACTTGCAGACGGCGCATCTGCCCTTCAGGTGGCTCTTGCGATCCTTGAGGATCGCCAGATAGGGATGGGTGCGATCCATCCAGATGTCGCCGAAGGCGCGCTCGCGCACGTTGCCGAACGTGTGTTCCCACGAGAACTGGTCGGGATGGACGTTGCCTCTCGGATCGACCGCCGCTATGGCGATGCCGGACTGGTTCCCACCGTTCCACTGGAGCAGCTTGAGGACGTCTTCCGCGCGGTCGGGATCGTCTTCCCGGAGCCGCATGTAGAGGTAGGCGTTGTCCGTGTGGTTGTCGACGGTCAGCAGGTCGAGATCGATGCCGCGCTGGTGGAACAGCCGCGCCTGCTCGAAGATCAGGTCGAGTGCCGACCGCGTCTCCTCCGGCGTCAGGTCATAGCGGCTCAGCTTCTCGCCGCGCCCGGCATACGCCAGGTGGTAGATGCAGCAACGCGGGATGCTTTCCTGCGCCATCAGCTCGAAGATCGCCGGAAGTTCCTGGACGTTCTTCGCGTGAACCGTGAAGCGCAGCCCGACCCGCACGCCTCGGTCGCGGACCCGTCGCAGTCCTTCGAGCGTGTCCTCGAACGCGCCCTTGACCCCCCGGATGCGGTCATGCACGGCGCCGATGCCGTCGAGGCTGATGCCGGCGTAGGTGAACCCCGCGTCGCGGATGCGGTCCGCCGTCTCGTCGTCGATGAGCGTCCCGTTCGTCGAGAGGACGGCTCGGAGCCCGACCCCGCGAGCGTGCTCGGCGATCTCGAAGAGGTCGGGGCGCATCAGGGGTTCGCCGCCGGAGAAGAGCACGGTGGGAACCTTGTAGGCGGCGAGGTCGTCCATGAACCGCATCGCCTCGTCGGTCGTCAGCTCGCCGGGGTATTCCTGGTTCCGCGAGTTCGCGTAGCAGTGGATGCAGCGCAGATTGCATCGCTGCGTGCAGTTCCACACGACGACGGGCTTCTTGTCGTCGGAATAGTGGAGGAGGTGGGCGGGACCCCGGGCGGTGGATCGCCCGTATCGCAGCGCATCTCCGGTTGTCACCGTGCCGTTCAGAAGGCGTGAGATTCCAATCATCTGCTGGATGCCTCCCTGGATGTCCCACCCGAGTCGGTCTCTCCCTCACGCGAAGTTATAGCCCGTCATCGCGCCAGTGGGAAGTCAACCGCGCCGCGTCGGAGCCACCGAGACCTCCCCCCGTTGCGGTGCCTGCTCTCGCTTGCTAGACTGTAGGCATAGTTGCGCCGGACGGCGCCCGCAATCTCTGTGGGGGTCCAGCGCTCGCTGACTGGATCGGAAGGGAACCTGCATGAGACGTATCGCGATATCGGTATTTGCGTTCGTCCTCTTCGCTGGGGCGCACTTGGCTTCGGCGCTGGACACGAACGGGTTGGTGCTCTACCTCCCGTTCGATGAAGGTTCCGGAGAAATCGCGAAGGACGAATCGGGCAACAAGAACGACGGCAAGTTCTCGGGCAAGGTGAGCTGGGTCGCGGGGAAGTTCGGGAAGGCGGTCAAGGTCACCGAAGACGCCCCCGCAAACATGGTCGTCGTCAAGAACAGCGCCTCGCTGAACCTGGGCAAGGCGGCGTCGCTGGTCGCCTGGTGCAATCTGGAATCGATGCCGGATAGCCACAACTCGATCATCACCAAAGCCGATACGTGGATGATCCATCTGAGCAACTGGCGGGGCCCTGCATTCGAGTGGGAGCCGCTGTTCTGGACGCCGGCGTTCGTCGCGTGGCAGACGGCGGCAAGCGTCAATATCGCCAAATCGGAGTGGCACCACATCGTCGGGACGTGGGATGGCAAGCAGGTTCTGACGTACATCGACGGCGTCGAGAAGGGTAAGTACGCTCAAGCCGGCAACTCGATCGCCGACACGCCCGCTGACGTGGTGATCGGGCGCGACAGCCGTGGCTGCTGCAACGCGCGCAAGGCGACGATGTCCGTGGACGATGTGATGGTGTGGAACCGGGCGATCACTGCCGCTGAGGTCAAGGAGATCTACGGAGGCAACTTCCTCTCGGTCGATCCGAGGGCGAAGGCGGCAACGACATGGGCGGCTCTGCGCGCCGAGTAGCCACATGAACGCGCCGGTTGACGGCGACGCGAGCGTCTGGTACGTTAGGCTCGACCGGACGACAATACGGGTCAGGGATCAAGGAGAGAGTGCCATGAAGCGATGGGCGATGGGACTTGCGTTGCTGCTTGGGGTCGGTATCCACGCCGCGCAGGCTCTCGATACGAAGGGGCTTGTGCTCTACCTGCCGTTGGACGAGGGAACGGGCAAAGTCGCCAACGACATCTCCGGCACTGGCAATCACGGTGCTCTGACGGGCGATGTCCAGTGGGTGACGGGCAAACACGGCAAGGCGGCGATGGTGAGCGATGCCGCCGCCGGAAACATGATCGTCGTCAAGCACCATGCGTCGCTGCAGGCGAAGGGCGCGTTGACGCTCGCCGCCTGGGCAAAGGTGGACACGGCGCCGGATTCCCACGTCTCGATCATCACAAAGGCTGACACGTGGATGATCCACGTGAGCAACTGGCAGGGTCCCGGTCTCGAATGGGAGCCTCTTTACTGGACGCCTGATTTCGTCGCATGGCAGACGAAGGCGAGCAAGAACGTCCCGATGAAGGAATGGCACCACATCGTCGGCGTCTTCGATGGCACGAACGTCATCAACTACATCGACGGCAAGGAAGCCGGTCGAGTCGCCCAGAAGGGCGAAGTGAAGGTCTCGACTGTCGATGTCGTCATCGGGCGCGACAGCCGAGGCTGCTGCGCAGCGCGGAAGTCGACGATGACGGTCGATGACGTGATGGTCTTCACGCGTGCGGTGACCGCCGCCGAAGCCGGCGAGATCATGAACTACACGCCGACCGCCGTCGAGCCCTCCGGCAAGCTCGCAGCGATGTGGGCTCAGGTGAAGTCGCAGTAGCCCGCGAGACATGCAGGCTCGTTTCCGATGGCGGAGAGGACGGCTGTCTTCTCCGCCTTCGCGTGCCCCGAACGTCGCCCGAAGCTCGGCGATGATTGATTTCTGACTTCGTGTCATTTCTTGACTTCGATATTGCCGTGTGCTAGCGTTCTGCGCGGTCAGCCGCCCTGGGCTGCCATGGCGTAGAACCGCAGTGCCGCCGAGGACGCATCGTGACCGACCGGATCAGGCAGTTTCTCGGACGACGGTGTGTTCTCATCACGGGGTCCACCGGGTTTCTCGGCAAGCCCCTTGTCGAGAAGCTGCTCCACACCGCACCGGACATCGACCGCATCTATCTGCTCATACGATCGCGATCCGGCGGAAAGGGGGAGCCGCAATCCGCCCAAGAGCGCTTCGAGCGCGAGATCCTGGCTACCGGAGCCTTCAATCGCCTTAAAGAGACCTGGGGCAAGGACTTCCGGTCGCGGATCGCCGAGAAGGTGCGCGTCGTCGATGGCGACATTTCCGCCTCGCATCTCGGTCTCTCAGACGAGGACTGGGCAGAACTCACCTCGCGCGTTCAGGTCGTCATCAATAGCGCAGCGGTCGTCGTGTTCGACGAACGACTCGATGCCGCCGTCGAACTGAACACGCTAGCTCCTCGACGCCTCGTTGAGTTCGCACAGGCTTGTCGCGACGCGATCCTCCTCCACGTTTCCACGGCTTACGTGAATGGCACGAACCCGGATGTCGCCCCGGAGGCTCTGCTGCCTGTCGAGGGCAAGGTTCCCGAAGGTTGGCGCGGGCCCGTGCTCCCAGCCGATCTCGCCTCCGAAGTCGCCCACTTGCAGAGCCTATGCCGCCAGGCTGAGGCTGCGGCGCAGGAACCGGAGCGCATGCGGTCGTTCGTCCGCGAGGCGATGCACGTGGCGCGCGCGGAGGGAAAGACGCGCGACGGCGAGTATGTCCGCAGCCAGACGGCGACGATTCAAGAGCGGTGGACCAAGGAACGGCTCATCCAGGTCGGCATGGAACGCGCGAAGGCACGCGGCTGGAACGACACCTACACGTTCACCAAGGCGATGGGCGAGCAGATGGTCGCGCAGACGCGCGGCGATCTGCCGACGGCAATCATCCGCCCGTCGATCATCGAAAGCAGCCTCGTGGAACCGGAACCGGGGTGGATCGACGGCCTTCGCATGGCGGACCCGATCATCGTCGCATTCGGCAAGGGTCGCGTGCCGGACTTCCCGGCGGATCCGTCCATCGTGATGGACCTGATCCCCGTCGATTTCGTGGTCAACGCGATGCTGGCGGCGCTTCCAGACACCGCTGAGAAAGGCGGCCTCAGCGTCTATCAGGTTGCCACGGGTACTCGGAACCCCTTGCGCTTCCGAGCGCTGTACGACCACACGCGGGCGCACTTTCGGGCGGAGCCGATGCTCGACCGAAACGGTCTGCCGGTCACACTCCGCGAATGGTCATTCCCAGATACGGCTACGTTCCGTCGGCGTCATCGACGACGCTACCTGATGCCGTTGCGAGCGTGCTTGGCATTCGTGGAGTGGCTGCCGAGGAACAAGCGCACGCGCCGCTGGCGGTTCAGGGTCGGCGCGTTGCTGAGCGCCGCGGAGCGACTCGACTACTACACGGTCATCTACGGACCCTACATCCACCACTCCTATCTCTTCGATACGACCCGGACACAGCGCCTGTTCGAGGCGTTGCACGCGGATGAGAAGGTCGCCTATCCCTTTGACACGACGACCATCGACTGGCACGACTACATCGAACGCGTGCACATACCGGGTCTGAAGCGTAACGTCCTGAAGATGGGTCAAGGCCCCGTGCGGGCTCCGATCGCCGAGGAAGAGATCCTCGACGCTCGGGTTCCGTCGGGCTCCGACGACCGCGCCTCGGTCTCCGCGATCGAGGACGACGACAACGACCGGGGCGGCGCGTCCGTCTGACGCGGCAGTCCTGGTGGAACGGAGTCTGGAGCTGGCGCTTCCTGCTCTCCCGGACGAAACCACTTTGACGGCACTGCTGGCGGGCACTGTCCGTACCCACGGCGATAAGGTCGCTTTGCGGATCCAGCGAGACCGCGCGTGGACCGAAGTCACGTACGGCACGCTCTTCGAGCAGTCGCAGCGTTTGGCAGCCGATCTGGTCGCCAGTGGCTACTCTCCTGGGTCGCGTGCGATCCTCTATGCCGAGAGCCAGCCCGAATGGGTCATCGCCTACTTCGGCTGCACTGCCGCCGGAATGACCGTGGTTCCCCTCGATCCGCAGACGCCGTTCGACGAAGTCCACGCCATTGCCCGGTTCACAGACGCCCGGCTGATCTTCCACTCGCAGGCGGTGTTGGCGAACGCCCCGAGCGCGATGGGCACAGACCCGACGTTCGATCTGCCGGACGTGCGGCGAGTCGAAGACCTCGCCGGTCAACTGCCGCCGAGGGTATCCGACAAGACGACCGACCTCGGAACGCCATCGGAGTCGGCGTCGATCATTTTCACAGCCGGTACGACGGTCGATCCGAAGGGCGTGGTTCTGACGCATCGGAACTTCGTCGCCAACATGCAGAGCGTTTCTGCCGTGCTGGAGCCGTTCGAGACGGACGAGTTCCTGTCGATCCTGCCGCTGAACCATGCGTTCGAGTTCACGAACGGTTTGCTGATTCCGATTGCCACTGGCGCAACCGTGACCTATTCCGGCTCGCTGAAACCCCGCAACATCGTGGACACGCTTCAGCGGATCCAGGCAACCGTGATGCTCGGGATGCCGCGCGTCTACCAGATGCTGTACGAGACGGTCCGGCGTCGGACCCAGAACGGCGATGGCGACCTCCGTTCCGACCTCCGCATGTTGTTCGGCGACAGCATCCGCGTGCTGGTCAGCGGAGGGGCGGCGCTCGACCCCGACGTATACACCGCGTTCGTCGAAGCGGGCATCCCCATCCACGAGGGCTATGGACTGACTGAAACGGCTCCCGTCCTCACCGTGAATCCGCTCCATCAGACGCGAAAAGGCTCTGTCGGCATGCCCCTGCCTGGTGTGGACCTGCGCATCGAGTCGCCGGATTCCGACGGAATCGGTGAGATCGTCGTCCGGGGATCGAACGTGATGGCGGGCTACTTCCGCAACGAGACGGCGACCGCCAAGGTGCTGCGCGACGGCTGGCTCTACACGGGTGACTTGGGCTACCTCGACGAGCGAGGCTACCTGCACATCACCGGCAGAAGCAAGGATGTCATCGTCACGAGCGCCGGGAAGAACGTCTACCCCGACGAGGTCGAGCTGCTCTACAAGAGCGTGCCGCACGTCCGAGAGATGTGCGTGGTCGGTATCAAGGACGCGCAGCGCCGCGAGGAAGTCCACGGTGTGTTCGTGCTGTCACGCGGCGACGCCCGCGACGCCTCAGTTCGGCAGGAGATCCATGCGTCGTTGGCGGATATCGGCGGGCGGATTCCATCGTATCAGCGGATCCAGCACGTCCATTTCTGGGAACACGAGCTGCCCAAGACGCACCAGATGACCGTGAAGCGCGAGGACGTCCGCTCCCTGCTTTCGGCTGGGGAAGTTCCGTCCGACCCGACCGAAGTTCCGCCGAGCGAGACAGCGCGAACGTGGGAGCAGGGCTCGTGGGAAGCCCAACTGGTGGGCGAGATCGCGCGCATCGCCGGCGTCGATTCGACAGCTATTCAGCCCGGACACGACTTCGACCGCGATCTCAACCTCGACTCGCTGATGAAGGTCGAGCTCCTGGCGATGCTGGAGTCGAACCTCCAGATCCTCCTGCCGGACCATATCGCGCTGAAGTTCCAGACCGTGCAAGACGTGATGGACTACATCGCTCCCCACATGGGAGAGACCCGGGGACCGGAGCCGGCGTTCCAGCGACAAGCGGTGACCTTGGGGGCTCTGCCATCCAAGGAGTACGAGTCTCAGTACCTCGTCAAGTCGCGTCTCCAGAACCTGCTCGCGGGGTTGTTCCGGTTCGGCGCGGGCGTGATGTATCGATCGCTGTTTCATCTGCGGACGACGGGCGTCGAGAACCTGCCGAAGTCGGGTCCCTTCATCATCGCCGCCAATCACTGCAGCCACCTCGACAGCGCCGCGATCCTGACCACGCTGCGTCGCCGCGCCAAAGACACGCATGTCCTAGGCGCCAAAGACTACTTCTTCGATTCCTACGTCAAGGGATGGCTCGTCAGCACGTTCCTGAACGTGCTGCCGTTCGACCGGTACGGCGACTTCGTGCGGAGTCTCGGGCTGTCCCAGCGGGCTGTCGAGATGGGCAGGTCGCTGCTGATCTTCCCGGAGGGCACGCGCTCGCGCACCGGCGAGATTCAGCCGTTCAAGCCCGGACTGGGGCTGCTTGCCCTCGAGCTCGGCGTGCCAATCGTGCCGGCGTATATCGATGGAACCTACCAGGCGCTGCCGAAGGGGCAGTTCCTGCCGCAGTTGGCGCCGGTTCGGGTCCATCTCGGCGAACCGATCACGGTGGAGCCTTACATCGCTCGCCGTGAGCGGGAACCCCACTATCCTCTCTACCGCGAAATCACCTGCCGCGTTCAGGAAAAGGTCGCCGATCTCCGCGCGGCGGCTTCCTCACATTCTTGATGTCAGAGACGCGCCGCGCCGCCGCCTTCTTCGACGTCGACGGCACATTGCTCGACACGAACATCGTCCTGTTCTACGTCCACTACAAGACGCACGGCATGTCCCCGGCTCGCCGCTGGTTCTGGCTCGCGGGGTTCCTGCGCCGCGTGCCGATCCTGCTGCTTGCGGACAAGGTCAGCCGCGCGGGATTCAACCGACTCTTCTACCAGATGTACCAGTCGATGGACGCGGAGGAGGTCAAGCGCCTTGCGGACGATACATTCCCAACGTTCGCCAAGCCACGCTTCTACGCTGAGGGGCTGGCGACGGTTCGAGAGCACCAGCGCCGGGGCGATCCCGTGGTGCTGGTTACCGGCACAGCGGATTTCATCGCCGCTCCCATCGCGAGGCACATCGGTGCGGACGATGTGCGCGCCGCTCGGCTGGAGGAGCGGAACGGCGTCTTCACGGGCAGCCTGATCGGAGAACCCCTGAGCGACGAGCGCAAAGCCGACGCGGTGCGACGCTACGCGGTGGAGCACGACCTGCGTTTGGAGGATTGCGCCGCATACGGCGACAGCTCAGCGGATGCAGCCATGCTGTCGGTCGTCGGGCACCCTGTTGCGGTGAACCCATCGCGGGGGCTTCGTCGGACGGCGCACCAAAAGGGGTGGCGAATCGCGGAGTGGAAGTAGCCGCGACGGACGCTAGAAGGCGTTGCCCAGAGCCACCCACACACGCGTGCTCTTGGGATCGTCGCGCAACTGCACGAATGGGAACGCAACATCGACGCGCGCGGGCCCGATGGGCGTCTGGACTCTCAGCCCGACGCCTGCCGACATCTTGATCGGGTCTCCGCTCACGTCGTCGAGAGATTGCCAGACGTTCCCAGCGTCGGCGAACAGTGCGGTTCCGACGACGCGATAGACGGGAATCCGAAGCTCCGTGCTGGCGAAGGCGAGCACGTCGCCGCGATAATTGCCGTAGGCATCTCGCTTGCCGAGAGATCGCTCCGCGTACCCGCGCACCGACGTGCTCCCGCCCAGGCGGAAGCGCTCCGTCGATGAGATCTCTCGGTCGCTCCCCAGGCGTGACCCGTAGCCAAACCGCGTCTGCGCCGCCCAGACGGTACGACCGAGTCGGGCGAAGTAGCGCATATCCGCCGTCGCCCGAAGGAACTGGCTCTCGCCACCGAGAGGTCCGCCCGACACTTCGACGCTCGCCTCGTGGAACCAGCCGCGAGTCGCGTCGAACAGGCTGTCTCGCGTGTCGCGCTGAAAGGACGCCCCCAACCCGCTCAATGTGGGCAGCACGCCGACCGACTCGACCGTCGAGCCCTCCTTGGGATCGGTCAGAGAGAAGCGCTGATACCGGTAATTGAGGGACATCAGATTGTGCCGGTACACGGTGCGGCTCAGGTTGGCGAGTCCGCCGGTCGTTAACGTGTTGTCCTGCTCTTCGAGGTCGTCTCGGAAGGCTCGCACCGTCGTGCGGGTGCGCGTCCAGACCGTCCACGGCTCGACGAACGTCGCCTCGTAGCGGCTGCCCAAGGTTCCCAGCCGCACCTTGCCTCCGATCCGGCGACCCGACCCTAGCAGGTTCCGCTGAACCACCTCGAGGGTTCCGCGAACGCCCTCGGATGGGCTGTACCCGCCGCTGACGTTGACGGAACCCGCGCCTCTCTCTCGGACAACGATGCGGATATCGACGACCTCTCGCGCTTCGTAGAACCCGGACGGCGTCATCTGAACGGTCGAGAAGAACCCGAGCCGCAGGATACGCTGGCGACTCTCTGCGAGCTTCGGGGCGCTGTAGAGGGCGCCTTCGCGGACGAGGAGCTCGCGGAGGATGACATAAGGTCGGGTCTTCGGGTTCTCGTTCAGGAACCGGACGCTGACGGCTCCGATGCGGACGAGCCTGCCCTCGGTGACGTGATACACCAGCCGCCCCGACGCCGGATCGAACTCCGGCGAGGGCACGTCTGCATACGGGTAGCCGCGCGCCGAGTAGTGTTCGCGAATCCGAACGCGGTCGGCGACCACCTTCTCGTCGTCATAGGGATCGCCGACCCGAGAAGTCAGCCGCCCCAGAAGCTCGCTGGTGCGCACCGCCGTGTTCCCCTGCACACCGACCGCCCGAACGACCCACTGCGGACCCTCCTGCACGCGGACGACGACGACGAGCTTCCTGCTGCTGTCCTCGAGCCGCGCATCGCCGAACGTCCGCACGGCGCGGTATCCCTGGGAGCGGTAGAAGACCTCGAGCACATTGCGGTCGGCGTCCAGCACGAGCGGATCGAAGATGCCGCGACTCGACCATCTGCCCAGCAGCGGAACCCAAGTCCATCTTCCTCGTGAGCGCGTGCGCATTCGTGACGTGAGCGCGTGCGACGAGAAAGCTCCGTTGCCCTCGATCCGTACTTCGTCGATGTAGCGGCGCTCAGACTCTTGGATGGGAAAGGTGACCGTCATCGTGGATTCGGTCTCGTACACCGTGGGCGTGTCGATCTGCGCCTGAAAGTACCCTTCGCGCAGGTAGAGCGTTCTCAGGTCGGCGGCGGCTTTACGGAAGCCGAACGCGTTCACGCTCTCGAGCTGAACCCGGCGTCGCAGCTCGTCATCGCTGAACGCCAGGTTGCCGTCGAACTGGAGCTCCACCTTCCTGCTCTCGCGCACGGTGATCCTGACGGAAGCCCGGTTGGACGTCGCATCGTACGTGGCGATTGGTGGATCGACATCGACAGCGAGGTAGTTCCCGCGCCGGTAGTAGGCTCTCAGCCGTGTGGCGTAGCCTTCCGCATCGACGGCGGAGTATGGCGCGCCTTCGCGGTAGCCGATTGCGTCGATCAGGTCCTTCTCTCGATACGCACGGGCGCCGTCAATACTGAGGGGCCCGAAGACAGCCAGCGGGCCCTCGTTGATGCGATAGAGAATTTCAGCCGTCTTGCCGGGCACACGGGCTCCGCTCTCGATGCGGGTCTGGAAGTAGCCCCGACGCAGATAGGCGGCGCGTAGGGCTTCCACGTCGCGGAGAAGCAGGTTCGGAGCGTATTCGGTGCCCTGCTTCAGCGTGACTTCCGACAGTAGTACCGCCGTGGTCAGCGCGCTGTTTCCGATGATCGAGAGCGATGAGACGAACGTCTTGGCGGTGAGGTGGAATCGAAGGCGAACGCCGCCGACGTCTTCGGTCGCGAAGGCTTCGACCTGGCTGAACAAGCCGGTCGCGTAGAGGTCTTCCACCGCCTTGCGCGTCGCGTACGGCGAGTAGATCGTCCCGGACAGCTCCGATGCGCGGGAGCCCAACTGTCGACGATCCGACGGCACGTCGCCGAAGAAGTCCACCGAGGTGATCACTCGGTCGCTGCCTTGGGCGTGTAGGGCAACGGCGACCAGCGCCGGAAGCGCCCAGAAGACCGCCAAGCGCCAGCGTCGAGCCATCGAACGCGGCTTACCGGAACTCATCTTACCGGAACTCATGGGAGAACTTCAGGTCGACACCGTACTTCCCCTGTTCGTTCCGCTCGCCGATGAATGCCAGGTTGTCGTTGACGGTGTATTCGACCTCGACGCGCTGCTCCTGATCGAGCTGGAGAGTCGATGCGTAAGTGATGGCGAACCGCGACGACACATCCTTCGTCAGCGAGAACCGCGAGCCCTCGATGCCGCTGGAGGCGACATCGACGTCGAGCGTGCGCAGCCCGAGAACTCGGGCGAACCGACCGCCAAGATAGGATTCCGCCCCTTCTTTCAGCAGATTCTGCCCCGCCGTTGAGAGCGCCGTATCGCTTCCCTGCGCGATGAGGGTCGCGTCGCCGAAGGTGAGGAGCGAGATGCCCTGCTGCGTGTCGAGAGGGAACTCCTCGCCTTGGGCGCGGTTCAGCACGGTCGCGGCGAACTCCGGCGGTTGCCCCTGCTCCAGTCTCCCGCGTAGCGTCACCTGGACGCGCACGTCGCGTACCTGAGGTCGTCCTTGCCCATCCGGGATGCGGACGTTGCGAAGGGGCTCCACGGTAGTCGCCACGACCGTGTACTCCGGATCGAACACGCCGGCGTCCGTGCTGGTCACCTGCCCGGAGTCGATGCGGAACCGATTGCCCAGATAGGAGAACTCGCCGGTCAGCACCGCCACTTCGCCGACGAAGACCGGCTCGCTCACCAGTCCGAAGACTCGACCATCGACGCGCGCCTCGATCTCTCCGACGCCGGTGTCCACGACGACATCTCGTTCCGCCTGGATGCCGACGTCGAGCTCCATGCCTCGCAGGATCGGTACGTTGTACATCGCCTTGCGGCGAACGCGCGTCATGGCGCTGAGGTTCTCCGTCACGAACTCGCGCCAGTCCTGCTCGTACCGCACGTTCTTGGGCATCACGTCGCCGCGCACGACGACATGATCGAGCGGACCGACGATGCGGGCGGTGGCGTCGACGGTCGTTCGGTATTCGCCAGGCTGGTAGAACGTCACGCCCTGGATGCTCCCGCGCAGATCGACCGACTTGGGCATGCCCTTTTCGAGGTTCAGCCGGGCGCTGTCGATGGCGAACCTGCCGCCGTTGAACAGCCCGGTGACCTGGCGACCTGGTTGGAGCTCGAGAACGTCGCCGTGCAATGTCAGGTCGGCGCTGGCATCCGATACGAAAAGATAGTTCGATGGCATGTCCAGCGCCAGGTTCCGCACCTGGATCGACCCCTGATAGAGTGGCGCTTCGAGTCTGCCCCCGAGCGTGATGTGCGCGGTACCGGTTCCATCCGCCCGCTGCACGATCGCCGGGAAGAGCGCCGGCACGAAGTCGAAGTTGCGGAGATCGGAATCGAGCTGCAGTTGGAAGTCGCGGTCGAGCACGCCGACCTTGCCGTTCAGCGGACTCAGCTCGAACGGGATGTCCCCGCCGACTCGGACCTCGCTCCCGCTGACGAGGAATCTGCCTTGCTCCACCGATAGCGCGCGATTCGCGTAGGTGACGAGGAGCGACAGGTCCTGAACGGCGACGGAGTTCATCTGCAGGTTCTCGGCGCTGGCGGACAGCGCGAGACGCGGCGCGCGCTCGGTGCCGGAGAGCCGCGCATCGAACCGGAACCCGCCCTTGAGCGTGGGAACCGGAGCGTCCTCGGGTCGCGGCAGATGAGCGACGATCCACTCGTTCAGATAGTGCGTGCCGATGCGCCCGGAGACTTCGACGTTCATCGAGCGCGACAGGTCGGACGTTCCGCGCAGACGGACCAGGAGCTCACGCGTCGGGCTCCCGAAATGGCGCACCACCAGCGGGCTCAGCGGCTGCGGCAGGATGCGCGCGAGCCACGTGGACGGTTCCTCCGACCGCAAAGCATCCCACGCATCCCGCGTCATCGAGCCGAGCTCGAGCGTGTTCTTCTGGAGCCGAGCGACGAGCGCGTCGTCGTTGACGATGTGGTAGCCGGAAGCATCGGCAGTCATGTCGCGCACGACCAGCGCCGCCGTGACATTCCGCGCTGCCGCCACGAAGCGGTCGAAGGCGTCGGATTCGGCGGAAGCCGAAGCAAGCGCGCTGCGCAGGTCGATCTGCGCCGATAGATCGCCGGTGGCGCGCGTCGTTGTGGAACCTTGCGACGCCGTCGGCATCCACGATTCGAGGGACGCGTCGACGAAGCTCAGAACCGTGTTCAGGGATACGGGCCTGAGCCCGTCGAGTGCCAGACGCGTGTTGCGCGCCGAGTAGGAGGCGTCGCGCACACGGAAAGAGAGGTCATCGACCACGATGGCATCGCCGGTCGCGTTCAGCGCGCATGTCGCCTGTTCGACCGGGGTGTCATTGCCTCTCAGGCGAAGGCTCGCGTTCGTGACCGCGCCGGACCCGTAGACCAACGGCTTGGAAGAGGTCCCGCCGACTCGGAGGTCGAGTCCCGCCGTGCCGGACGCCTCCTCGACTGCAGGAACCACCAGAGGCAGGAATCCGAGCTGAACGGCGTCCGTGCGGATCGTGACATCGACCGGCTGGTCGGTGGCTCGCACAAAGGGTTGGCTGGGTCTGGAGCCGATAGACAACGGGACGGAGCCCTGCACCAGCAGATGGCTGCCATAGGAGGCGATGTCCCAGTTGCCGAGAGCCAGCGCCTTGCCGTCGTATTCGACCTTGCCAGCGAAGGCGTCGACGGCGGCGGTTCCGATCTTCGCCTCGCCGAGCTGCCACTCGGCGCGGAATCGGGGTTCCTCTGGCGTACCCGACACGGACAGCCCGCCGGACAAGGCTCCCATCAACGTCGGCTTGCCCGGCACGGCATCGCGGAACAGCGCGATGTCGAGGTCTCGAAGCGCCAACCGGAGATCGAGGCTCTGCGGCAGTGAGATGTTCCCGTCCAACTGGGCGGTTCGGTCGCCGTCGGCGAGGACGAAGCGCCGCACGTGGATCGCTTCGCCGTCGTACTCGGCGGCGATGTCATCGCGGTTCGTCAGCTTGGACTCGCCGCCGCCGACCGTGAGGCGAGGCGACCGGAGTTCAGCCCGCCACGTCTTGGGATCGACGCCTTCGCCGGTCACGCGCAGCGTCGCATCGGCGACGGCGCTGAGCGGCACGTCAGGGACGGCGAGGGCTTCCGTCCAGTCGGCGAGCGATACGTCCTGCGCCGTCACGGTGACGGACGTGCGCAGTCGGCTGGCATCGAGGGGGTTGCGCAGGTAGTCGGCGTCGAGCGGGTAAGCGATCTCGCCGATCGCCGCGAACGACCCTTGCCCGAGCCCGGCGGACCCGTCGAGCCGGGCGCGCACGTCACGCGATCCGTCCGGACGCATCACCGTGTCGAACGCGACCGATGCGAGGACATTCGTCGCTGGGATCGACAGCGGCTTCGGCAGGATCGACGAAGCCTTCAGCGCGGCGGAGCCCTGGACGATGGGCTTCTCCAGCGTTCCCGTGACACGGAGGTCCAAGGAAGCCGTGCCGGAGATGGACGCGAGAGACGGCTCCAGCGCGGCAAGCCACGCGGCATCGCCCTTCGGACTGCGAATCCTGACGTCTATGGGCGCGTCGACGACGCGGTCGATCAGCGGGATCAAGAGGAACGACAGGTCGAGCGGAACCTGCCCCGCGACCTCGAACGGCTGCGACCCGACTCGGAACGCCGTCCGCTCGATGCGGATCACCTTGTCGGCGTAGGTGAGCCGTCCGTTGGCGTTTGTCGCCGCCAGCGGAGGGCGCGTTGTCCCCAACGTGAGCATGGCTTCGGGAATCGTCCACTCGGTCTCGATGATGGGCTCGCGTGTCGTGCCCTGGACCCGCAGCCGATAGGTTCCAGCCCCGCTGATGCGATCGGGGAACCCCATGAAATCCGCGACCGTTGCGAGGTTGAAGACGCGCGCGTCTACCGAGAAGTCGAGCGGGCGGCTCCAGTCGATCAGACCTTCCGCGAGCACGTCGAAGGGGGACTCCGGGTCTTCGCTCGCCAGTGCGAATCGACCGAGCTCGACGCCGCTCGACGTGATTCTGCCGCGCACGGGCTGAGTCGAAGCGAGCGCGTGACGCTCCGTGCTGAACCGCACGCTGTCGAGGTTCACGTCGGCGGCAAGGTTCTTGGGCTGCCGCAGGTCCCCCGTCACGCGCGCGTCGCCGGCGATGCGCGCCGCCTGCCATCCCTTGCCGGCAGGCGTGCCGGCGAGCCGGATCAACGGCAGAAGGTCGGCGTCTCGGGCTTGGACAACCGCCCGAACCGGGATCGCGTCGGCTTCGAGCGATGCGTCCGCGTCGAGATCGAACGCCCCACTCATGAGCGTACCGCGTCCGTACACCTGCTTCCCGTCGAACAGGAGATTGACCAGGCTGTCGCCGAGATCAGCCGTCCGATAGCGCGCATCGTCGAGCGAAGCCGTGGCTGAGACGGTGGGGTAGGCGTAGGCGGCGTCGGCGCGAGCCTCGAACTCGAGAATGCCGTGAGCGTCTGCCAGGTGCCGAGTCCAGCGCTCGGGTAGCGCGGCGGCGATCTGCTCGAGTGCCGTCGGCTGGTCGAGCCCCAAAGTGAACCCGTACCGCTCAGCGTCGAACGCCGCTCTGCCGATGATCGCGACATCGCCGGCGCTCGCTCGCAGCTCCGGCAGCGACACTTTACCATCGGCGACGACGACTTCCACAGGCTGAACGGCGATACCGACGTCATCGACCGAGATCCGCTTGGGCGAGAGCGAGCCGCTGCCGCTGAGTCGGTCGATGAATCCTTCGAGCGCCAACGAACCGTCGAGCGAGCCCGTGAATCGCACGCCGGGCGCGAACGCATGGACGTAGGGGGCGAGATCGAACGCATGGGATTCGGCAGAAAGGCGTATGCGCGCGGGCGTCTTTCCGTTCGGGGGTTCAACGGTTCCCGTGACGCGGACCTCGCCTTCCGACGATGCCAACCGCGCGTCTGTCAGCGTCAGACGATTGTCCGACCATTCGCCGCGTGCGTTGAGCCCGGCGACGGGCAGCGCTCCGTTGGCGGTGCCCTGCCACTGTGCGGCGAACGTGACCTGGGGACTTGAGGCGTCTCCAGAGACGCGGGCGTCGGCGCTGGCGGGGCCTGTCGCGCGGAAGCCTAGAACGCGCGCCGCCGAAGCGACCTCTGGGGTCGCGCAGGTCACGCGCACGTTCAGCGGCTCTCCATTTTGGGGCATGTCCCCGGTCGCTTCGACCGTCATCCCGGCGAGGTCGCCGGACACCGAGAACGTATCGCCGCGAATTTCATGCCGGATTCGCGTCGGTTCCTCGTCGAAGCGGCGTCCGCCCCAAGATGCGTTCGCGCTCCGCCAGGTTCCCACCGAGGCGATGCCGCTGTCGCGGAGTTCGGCGCGCAGATTGCCGCTTAGCCTGCCGGTAAGGGGTCGCAGCGACGGGTTACCCGACAGTAGAACCTGACGCACGGCTTCGATATCGATGCGGTCCGCCGAAGCCTCGATCTCGGTGAATCCGCTCTCCGTGCCGGTGACTTCGACATCGGCGCGGATGGTTCCGTTGAGCCAGTCAGCCGCGATCGAAGCCACTCGTAGCTCGGAGAGGCGACCGGAGAGCCCGGCGGTGATCTTCGGCAGCGCGAGGTCGCCGACAGCCGCATCCTCGACGGTCAGATCCGCGCTGAGCGCGACATCCGCCGGATCGTCGGCGAGGCGCAGCGATGTCGCGATGAGCGTGCCAGACACCTCTGCGAGTGCGGTCGGGTTGATGTCTCGGACATCCGCGAGCTGGATCGTCGCATCGCCGACGAGCGACAGAGCGACAATCGGCGTCAGAGCCACATCGCCGCGCAGCCCGACGCGCGACTGTCCGACACGTAGCGTGATCGCGTCCGCGTGGATCGCTTGCGGGGACAGCTTGCCCGACGCTGTCGCTGACGCGATCTGCTGGCGCATCGACCCCAACTCGATTGCCCAGGCGTCGGTGGTCAGAGAGAAGCTTCTCGGTTGCTCGATGTCCAGGGGTGGCGTCTGCTCGCTGACGATCTGGATGCCTGACGCATTCAGGCGGGCTTCCGAACCACGATCGACCAGGGCAAGCGTGCCGTTGCGGATGGAGACGTCGCCGAGCTCGACGTCGAAGCCCTGCGAGGGTTCTGCGCCAGGACTGGGAGCCGTCGCGTTGGCGATTGCCCGCTCCAGGTTGAACGGAGCGTCTCGCTCGCGTCGCAGCGCCACCATGACGTCGTCGAGTTCGATCCCATGGACCCGTACGACACGGCGTAGGAGAGGAAGCACGTCGAAGCGCAGGCGCAGGCTTCTGATCGTGAGCATCGGGTCCGCGAACCCAGGATCGGCGACCACGATGTTCTGTGCCTGTACGTCGCCGAAGACGGTTCCCGTCAACGCGCCGATCGACACGGGGAACTGAAGGGATGACGATACCCGACCTTCGACGAAAGGGCGGATGTGGCTTAGGAACCAGGTCGACCGGAGGTACAGGGCACCGACGACGAGCGCGGCGATGACGATCCCCGCGCTGAGTGCAAACCGTCGTCTGACGCGATGCGGGTGCATGGGACGCTGTCTGGGCTTTGATGCTGGCGGATTCAGTCTGAACGTACCACCGCGGATGGAGCGAGTCAAGGCACGGCGGGAAGCCGCAGCGAAGCCGGGTTTGACCTAGCCGCATGCCGCCGACTATGATTGGCATGGCTGGTTTGCTCGCCACGCGTGACGCTGCTGACGCACCTTCCCAACAGACCTCAGGTATGCTGTACAACGGCCTCCTTCTCGACCCCTTTCAGGAGCAAGCCTGCCGCGCCATCGAGCAGGGCAATTCCGTGATCGTCGCCGCGCCGACCGGCGCCGGCAAGACGGTCATCGCCGAGTACGCCACGGACCGGTGCCGAGCGCTCGGTAGACGGATCATCTACACGGCTCCCATCAAGGCGCTCAGCAACCAGAAGTACCGCGACTTCACGGCGAAGTACGGCGACGACGTCGGCATCGTCACCGGCGACGTCGTCATCGACTCCACGGCTCCCGTGATCGTCATGACCACGGAGATCTTTCGGAACACGATCTTCGACGACGCGTCGCGGCTTGGCGATGTCGAATACGTCATCTTCGACGAGATTCACTACATCAACGACACGGAGCGCGGGACCGTCTGGGAGGAGAGCATCATCTTCGCGCCGCAGACGATCAAGTTCGTCTGTCTGAGCGCGACGATACCGAATCTGCGCGAGTTCGCCGACTGGATTCAGAGCGTCCGCGACGTGGACCTGGACGTGGTCTCGGAGACGGAGCGACCGGTTCCGCTGGAGCATCAGATCTACATGCCCAGCTTCGGCGTCGCATCGCTGCCGCAGTTCCAGCGAGTGCACGAGGAACTGGCGCACCGACGCAACGAGGACATCGACGCCGTCCAGCCCGTGGACATGGCGTCGTGGGACATCGAGCGATCGAGTATGGTCGATCACCTGGTGACCCACAAGCGGCTGCCATGCCTCTACTTCTGCTTCAGCCGACGTGGCTGCGAGGAACGGGCGCGGTTCTTCGCCGGTGCGAGGTCGTTCCTGACGAAAGCGCAGGAAGTCGCCATCCTCGATGCTTTCGACGAGACGTGCCGGCGCTTCGATATCGGCGACGACCCTGGCGCGACCGAATTCCGCGCGCTCATCCAGCGCGGCGTCGCCTACCATCACGCCGGCATGCTCCCCACGCTCAAGGAAGTGGTCGAACGGCTGTTCACGCTGGGGCTCATCCAGCTCCTGTTCACGACGGAGACGTTCGCCGTGGGCATCAACATGCCGGCTCGATCCGTCGTGTTCGACAGCTTGGAGAAGTACGACGGGATCGCGTTCCGCTATCTGAAGGCTCGCGAGTACCAACAGATGGCGGGAAGAGCCGGGCGGCGCGGCATCGATGACGTCGGATACGTCTACGCGACGGTGGATCCGGCGACGGCGCATCTGGGTCAAGTCGAGCACGTGCTGACCGGCGAACCGGAACCCATCGAGAGCCAGTTCAACCTCTCCTACTCCAGCATTCTGAACCTGCTCGACGAGCACGGCGAGCGCATGTTCGATATCTGCCGTCAGAGCTTCGGGAACTACCAGAGCTATCAGCTCATCGGACAGCTTCGACGACGCGTGCGCGACCTGGAGCGCGAACGCTCAAAGATGCAGGAGCCGCAGTGCATCCATCCGCGCAGCGACGCGATGGAACGACTCACCGAGTACCGCAACTTGTCGCTGGATGTCCAGAAGAGGCTCGAAGACCTGAAGCCGCTTCGGCGGGATGTGAAGCGTCGGTACAGCGGTCGGAAGAAGAAACGCGACCGGTTCAAGCGGCTGGCTCGCATCGACAACCAGGCGGAGATGATCAAGCGCGAGCTGACGCAGTCGGCGTGCCACGGCTGCGAACAGTACCGCACCTGCCAGGAGCGGTACATCGGACTCGAGAAGCGCCGCACGAAGCTCGCCGACTTCCATGCCCAGATCGAACGCGCCGAGAACTATCAGCGCGTGCAGATCGACAACCGCCTCAAGCTGCTGACCCACCTGGGCTACGTCGACGGGACCCAGATTCTGCCTCGCGGCTACGTGGCGCGGCAGGTTTACGGGTACGAGCTCCAGATCACGGAGCTCGTCTTCAGCGGGCACTTTGAGAACCTCGACCCCGATGAGATCAACGCCCTGGTCGTCGCCATCGTCTTCGAAGCGAAGAAGGACGAGTGGTACCGTCGACTGGACGGCAGCCACGTCCGAGGGCTGGTGCGTGCCGCCGCGCAGCAGATCGAGGACTTGCGCGCTCTGGAAACCACCTACGGAATCGACCCGCCGACGCAGTCGATGGACGCCAAGCTGACCTCCGCCGCGCTCGCGTGGAGCGGCGGATGCCGGTTCGACGAACTGCGGCAGCACACGAGCACGCCCGACGGCGATCTCGTGCGCGTGTTCCGCGCCGCTGCGGACCTCCTGCGGCAGATGCGCCGAGCCCTCAAGGAACACCCCACGATGCCGGGCTTGCTGCTGACGTCGATCCATCGCCTGAACCGCGATATCGTGGACGCGGAGCGCCAGCTACGCGCCGACCTCGTGACGCCGGACGCTGCCGAAGTCGCCTGAACCCATCACGTCCCGCCCGTGAGCACGACACTCCCCCTTCCCCGCCACGCCGTTGTTGGCGACAATGGGCACATCCGCCGTTGCGAGCCCGTATCGGCGGCACAACGAGGAGAACGGACCATGCACGTTGGTTGCTGTGCCTACTCGTTCCGGCAGTACCTGACCAAAGGCGAGATGACCCTCGAGGGCTTCCTCGACAAAGCCGTCGAGATGGGATGCGACGGAGTCGAGCTCACTGCGTACTACTTCCCGAACACCGAGACGGAGACACTCTACACGGTCAAGCGGCAGGCGCTACGGCGCGGACTGGAAGTCTCCGGCACGGCGGTCGGGAACAACTTCTGCCAGGCTGATCCCGCCAAGCGCGCCGAGCAGATTCAGATGGTCAAGACCTGGATCGACCACTCCGTGAAGCTAGGAGCGCCGCTGATGCGCGTCTTCGCAGGCGGGGTCCCGCAAGGGCATACGGAGGACGAAGCCCGCGCCTGGACGATTGCGTCGCTCCAGGAATGCGCCGAGTACGCCGCCCCGCGCGGCATCATGCTCGCGCTGGAGAACCACGGCGGCATCACGGCGACCGTCGAGCAGGTCGAAGCGCTCATCGAGGGCGCGGGCTCCGAGTGGGTCGCGGTGAACCTCGACACCGGCAACTACGCCCAGGACCCGTACGGCTCGATCAAGCGCACGGCTCCTCTGGCGATCACGGCGCACGCCAAGACCGAAGTTCCCGCGCCCGGAGGCAAGACCGACGCGGACTTCAACCGCATCGCCGCCGACCTGAAGACGGTCGGCTACCGAGGCTACCTGTCCATCGAGTACGAGGCGGCTGAGGACCCGATGACGGCGGTTCCCCGGTTCGTCAAGGAACTGCTCGCGCTCGTGCGTTAGAGGGAGCCCGATGCCCAAGACCTACCGCGCGGCGCTCATCGGCTGCGGGCGCATGGGCGCGACCATCGACGACGAGATACGCGGTCATCCGACGCGGACGCCGACGCTCCCGTGGGCGCACGCCGCCGGTTTCGCTGCCTGTGAGCGGACGGAGCTCGTCGCAGTCTCCGACGTGGACGCGGACAAGGCGGAGGCGATCCGCGCCCGGTACGGGGCTCGGACCGCCTACGCCGACTACCGCGAGATGATCCGTGTCGAACAGCCCGACATCGTTGGGATCGCGACGCGTCCCGGAACCCACGCCGAGATGGCGATCCACGCTGCCGAGAGCGACGTGCGAGGCATCTACTGCGAGAAGCCGCTCTGTTGCTCGATGGAACAGGCGGATGCCATCGTCGAGGCGGTCGAGCGGAACCGGACGAAGTTCAACTACGGAACGAACCGGCGGTTCTACCCGCTGTTCCGCTCGATGCGGGCGATCATCGACTCCGGCGAGCTGGGTGATATCCAGGCGGTCATCGCCTACTGCGGGACCGGCTCCGCGCAGTGGTGGCACACGCACACGGCGGACGCGTTCCTGAACCTCGCCGGTGACGCCGACGTGGACTACGTGCAGGCGTCCGTCATCGCACGCGAGTCGGATTGGGACGGGAACCGTCTGAACGCCGACCCCGGCATCGAGATGGGTTTCGTTCGGTTCCGCAACGGCGTGCGCGGGTATCTGACCTCGGCGACGGGCTACGAGTTCGAGGTGAGCGGGACGAAGGGCAAACTGCGCACGCAGAACGACTACGCCGCCTGCCAGTGGCGAAAGTACGGCGCGTGGGAGCTCTTGGAAGAGCGCCCGTTCCCCGCGCCCGAACCCGAAAGCGCGACGGTCAACCTGATCCGCGACCTGGCGGAGGCGATCGACACCAACGCCGACACGCTCGGGAACGTCCATCTGGCGCGGAAGAGCCAGGAGATCATCTTCGGCTTCATCGAATCGGGCAGACTCGGAGGCAAGCGCGTGCCGTTCCCGTTGGCGAACCGAGCTCT
This sequence comes from Candidatus Poribacteria bacterium, assembly GCA_016866785.1. Lineage (NCBI taxonomy): Bacteria > Candidatus Poribacteria > Candidatus Poribacteria bacterium. The sequence goes on along the minus strand of VGLH01000023.1, from coordinate 14,080 downwards.
GCACGTCGAGAAGGCGGATTGGTGACGGCTAGCGCGCCAACTCTCGCTCGTAGCCCCGGAGCGTCGCGACCTCGCGCGGCAGATGGGATTCATACGGGTCGCTCCAGCCGATCCACTCGCCGCTCAGGTAGCCGTCGTAGCCGGCAGCCAGCAGCAGCTTGACGGCGGTGCGGTGGTCGTACGCCCCGGTGCCGATGGGAGCCAACTCCAGCGATCCTGCCGTGCCGTCGTGGACGTGAAGGTGGCGGATCCACGGCTTGAGCGTCTGGAACGCCTCCTCCATCGTCGCCGCGCCGGTGCGAACCGGATGCATCACGTCCCAGTTCACGGCGATGGCGGGATGGTTCACGCGATGCATGACGGCGGCGACGTGCTTCGGGTCGCACCAGTCGTCGTGCGTTTCGACGCAGACCGTCACGTCCCGCGATGCGGCGTGATCCGCGACGGCGGCGAGCGCGTCGGCGACGATCCCGATGGCTGCCTGCCGCTCGATGCCCTTCCCGATCTGGCCTCCAAACACACGGATACGCGATGACCCGATGTCCGCCGCGAGATCGACGGCGTTGCGGGTGTCTTGAACGTTCTGCGCCGTCGTTGCGGGGTCGGCGTAGCGGCACGACGTCGCCACGCAGGCTGCCGCGATGCCGGAGTCCTCGAACTGCCGACGAACTGCCCGACGCGTCGCCGCGTCGATGTCCGTCTCGATGCCGTGGGCATGCTTGCTGACCAGGCGCGGTTCGAGACCGTCGTAGCCGGCGTGCTTGGCGAGCGCGAGCATCTCGCCCAACGTGAGCTCGGGCGTCGAGAAGCTCATAAAGGCGTACTTCATGGTGGATGGGTCCTTCGTCTAGTCGATCTGGACAGCTTCGCCGGACTCGGCGGAGGCGTAAACGGCATCGGTGATCTGCTGCATGACGAGCGCGTTCTCGAGAGTCGTCTTGGGCGCGCGACCTTCACGGATGGCGGCGGCGAAGTCAGTGAGGGGCCCGGCGTGGACCATCGAGCGATCCTCTTCGCCTTCCCACAGCACGCGCTGAACCATCCCGTCCTCGGTCGTGGAACCGTCGAAGACGATCCGCTTGGGGTTCGAGTCGGTCATCTGGAGCTTCAAGGAGCCCTTGGCTCCGATGATCTGCCAGGCGTTCTCGGACTGGCTCGCCATGTACTCGCCGCGTTCCATCGAGATGGTCGCTCCTCCGGCGCAGCGGATCAGCGCGATGTAGTGCGTCTCGGCGTCGGAGTTCGGCGCGACGTGCGACTCGAACTGCGGCGGAACCATCCACGTCTGGGCGAACACGGTCTGCGGCTTGAGCGTCCATCCGGTGATGCCCAGCAGGTAGTCGAGGTCGTAGCAGCCCCAGTTGACGAGGATGCCGCCGCCGTTGAGGCTTTTGCGGAGCCGCCATGCGGGTCTGGGCGAATCCGGCTGTTTACCGCAGGCTCCCAGGTTTCTGTGGCGCACGACGCGCAGGTCGCCCAGTTCGCCGGTGGCGATGAAGTCGGTGACGATATCCGCGCCCTGGATGAACCGGTAGCGAGACGAGCAGCACGCAGCGGTCAGGTCGCCCCGCGCTGCGATCATCTGGCGAACCTCACCGACGTTCATCGCGACGGGCTTCTCGGTGAGCACATGCTTGACGGCGGCGAAGGCTTTGAGGGCGAGCGGCGTCCTGCCCACCGTCGGGAAGGCGAGCACGACCGCCTCGACGTCGGGGTCGGCGATCAGGTCCTCGCCGTGTTCGTAGAGCTTCTTGGGCTGGAACTTCTCCTGGGCAGCAGTTCGGTAGCTCTCGATCAGGTCGGCGGCGGCGACTAGCTCGATGCTCTCCGACTTCGATGCGGTCGAGAGGTGGTGCGTGCCGATGACGCCGCAGCCGATCACGCCGATTCGTACGGGGTCCATGGGTCTGTCCTCGCTGGTTGAGGTCGCGTGCCCGTAGTCTAGCCGTCATCCGCCAGCGCCGGAAGTGGGTCGGCGCGCGGCTAAGGGTTCATCTGTCGGCTCGCCTGCAACGCGGCTAATAGTTAAGAGGGTGAGTGTCCTTCGGCACTCGCGACCTTGTAGGAAGGAGTGGGACGATGGCGACCGAGCCGCTCGTCGTGCGCGAGTTCCATCTCAAGATGGAATCGCCTGATCTCATGTCGTTCGTCCAGCATTTCACGAACCAGCTCTGGAAAGAGGTCGTCGACCACATCCCAGCCGCCGACAAGACGCCGGAGCTCTATCTCGCGTTGCGAGGCAAGGTCGAAGGCGAGCTTCGCGAGCATGTCGCGGCGATGGACCTCTGCGGCATGAGCGCGTTCTGCGATGACGCGCGGGAGGTGGATCCCTGGCCCGATGCCGACGAGGCGAGCCAGTAGGCGCTCGATTCCGACACACGGCTCGCCGGTCACGGAACCACTCGGAGCGCCGTCCGCGACAGCCAGGCATCGCACAGCACGAGCAGCGCCGCTGCCAGGTAGAACCAGTGGCTGAGGCTGGCGTAGGTCGGCGGCGCGTGGCGTTCCAGCGTGCGACGCTCGAGGCGGTCAATCGATGCGTAGACGGCATCGAGGGCTTGAGCGTCCTGGGCGTTGAAGTAACGACCGCCTGTCGCGGCGGCGATGTCCTGCAGTAGCTGCTCGTCGAGCTTGGTCATCAGCATCGAACCGTCCGCGTTGCGCACATAACCCCTGCCGAACACCGGATCGTCGGTCGGGATCGGCGCTCCGGTTCGCCCGCCGACGCCGACGGCGTAGACGCGGATTCCTAGCGCGGCAGCCGCCTGAGCCGCCGTCTGCGGATCGACGTTGCCTCGGTTGTTCTCGCCGTCGGTCAAGAGAATGACGACGCGGCTTTCGGCGTCTGAGTCCTTGATCCGACCAGCCGCCGTCGCCACGGCATCGCCGATGGCGGTTCCCTCGACATCGGACAACGAGAAGTCCGCTGCGCCGATCAGACCATCGAGCGCGTCGTGATCAAGCGTCAGCGGGCACTGCAGGAAGGCATCGCCGGCGAAGACGACGAGGGCGATCCGGTCGTCGCGGCGTCCCTTGACGAACTCGCGGAGCGTCCTCTTGGCGGCTTCGAGGCGGTTGGGCGGGAAGTCTTCGGCGCGCATGCTCCGAGATATGTCGAGCGCCAGCGCAATGTCGATTCCCTCGACGGACACGCTGCTGGCTCTTCGCAGCACTTCGGGCTGCGCGATGCCGAGGAGGATCAGAACGAGCGACGCCCCGACGAGAGTCGTCCGAATCGCCTCGCGGTGTCGCCTCCAGTCGCTTTCCGATCCCAGCAGTGAAAGCTCGGCGTATCGAAGCCCTCGCACGCGTCGATGGACGCGGTGACGAACGTAGAGCAGCACGGGAACCAGTGGCAGCGCCCAGAGCACGGCAGCGAACTGCCAGCGCATCCCTACGACTTCCCGATGTCGGTTCCTGTGATGCCCGCTCGGGCTGCCCATGAGGCGTAGGCAACGCCACCGTGGACGTTCTCGCGCTGGGCGTCAACGACACTCAAGGCGCTGGACGCGGCGGGCCCGATGGTTCCTAGCGCGTTCAGGACGGAGATGCGGGTTCCGATCGGCAGGGATTCGATACCCAGCGCCGTAACGAGCTGTGTCGTCGCGCCGAGCTTGCCGAGGGAGGTCGCGCAGTTGTTGCGGAACGCCTCGTCCCCGTCCGCGGATAGGACCTTGACGAGCGCCTCGACGGCGCGGTCATCGTCGATGTCACCCAGCGAGGTCGCCGCTTCGCGCTTGCGTTCGATGGTAGGCGCGTTCGCCAGCAGATCGAGGAGCTTGGTCACGTGCGACGGGTCGCGCGTCATCCCGATGGCGCGGATGGCGTACAGCGCGATCTCGTTGTCGCCGTGCTCGGCGGCTTTGAGGAGCACTTCGGTCGCACGCGGGTCCGCGATTCGCCCCAGCGTGTGCGGCACGTGCCGGCGGACGAAGATGGCGTCCCACGGGTCGTCGAGGCGCTCTTCGAGGATGGGTAGGAGCTCGTTGGGCATCGCGAAGTTGCGCGACGCGTAGCTGAGCGTCTCCCAGAAGAGGTTGTGCTCGTCGGCTCCAACGAAGCCGATCTTGCGTTCCGTCGGGTCCATCAGCCTTTGCGCCATGAGTGAACCCGCGCGAGGATCGGCGAGGTTGCCGAGGGCGGAGGCGACCGCGCGACGAAGCGGCTCGGTTCCCCCGCGATCGTCGAGCGCCAGCATTAACGCCGGGACGGCGTCGGCGACCTTCGCGGCGCTCGCGGCATTGACGACGGCGATGCGCGTATCCCCGATCTCGCCCGTAAGCAACGACCCGAGCGTGCTGTCTGCCATGTCGCCGTCGATGGTTCCCAGCGCTCCAATGGCGGCAACGCGGACGTTGTCGGGTTGGGCTCGGTCGGTCGCCAGCCGGACGATCTCGGGCAGCGCGTCGGTGGACCGCATGGCTCCCAACGCCGTCGTTGCGGCGGCGCGAAGCGTCGCGTTCGGCGACGACAGCGCCGCTGTGAGCGCGGGTCGCGCGCTCAGGTCGCGGATCGTGCCAAGAGCCCAGGCGGCGGCGGCGCGTACGCGGAACCACTCGGCTTCGTCTTGGAGGCGAGCGAGCAGCCCTTCGACTGCGGTCCGCTGGTTGACCCGTCCCAGCGCGTATGCCGCCTTCTCGCGCACGTTCGGGTCGGAGTCGGACAGCAGCTCGATCAGGTCGTCCGTCGCGACCGCTCCGGCGACGAGTCCGATGATGTCCGCAGCGAGACCCCGCACGGTCGGATCAGTCGATCCGAGAACACGCCGCAAGGGCTCGGCGACCATGATGCCGTCCAGCCTCAGCGCCGTGACCACTTCGGCGCGGACGGTCTTGGACTCCGCCTCTTCCTTCTTGAGGTGATTGCCTTCGAGGATGTCGGCGAGTCCCTCCACGGCGGAGGCGTACTTGGCTTCGCGGAGCCCGATCGAGGCTGCCACGCGCGTCGTTTCGTACTTGTCTTTGCGGTACGTCTCCAGCAGCGCCGGAACGACCTGCTCCGTCTTGATCTTTCCGAGAGCTGTCGCTGCTTCGGCACGAACTGCGCCGACTTCGTCCTTCTTCAAGGCGCGAACGAGCGCTTCGGGCTCCTTCTTCAGCTCGCCGAGGGAGAACGCCGCCGCCTGGCGAACCGTCGCCCGCTGGTCGTCTTCGAGTACCTCCGCCAGCAGCGGGGCGGCGTCGGCGCCCTTGATCTTGCGCAGGGAGTGGACGACTTCCGAGCGGATCAAGCTCGCGATGGGCTTCACCTCGCGGAAGTTCCGATATCCCGCCTGCCAGCCGAGCTCTTGCCATCGCGCGTTCAAGTTCGCTTCGTTCTTGTAGAGCTTCTTGAGTTGGCGCAGGAAATCCTTCTGTTCCTCGCGGCGGATCGCCAGGATCTCTTCCATGGCGGGAACCGACTGTTGCGCGCCGATCTCGCCGAGCGTCCACGCTGCGTTCTTACGCAGCAGGTCGGGCTCGCGCTCGTCCAGGAAGAGCCCGCGCAGATCGAGTTCGATCCCCTGCGGCTTGATCTTCCCGAGCGCGATGATCGCGTTGGAGCGGACACTCTCGCGTGCGCCTCGGGACACGGCGAGCTCGCGGATGGCAGCGGAAGCGTCCGCCATCTCGTTCGGGTAGCCCCTGGGGTCCGAAACCCGTCCCAGAGCCGTGATCGCGGCGTTTTGGACGCGCGTGTCCTTGCCGCGCTCGGAACGGAGGACGGTCACCAGCGCGGGAATCGCCTCTCGGGCGCGCATCGCCTCGATGGCGCCCATCATCGCCACGAGCACTTCGGCATCGGGTTCCTCAAGCATGTGTTCCGAGAGCGTGGCGACCGCGCGCAGGTCGCCGATGGTTCCCAGGGCTCGCGCCGCGGCGACTCGGATCGTCGACGCCTCCGACGAGAGCCGATTGATGAGAGTCGGGAGCGCGTAGCCGCCCATGCCGATCAACGCGGTGCTCGCAGCGGCTCGGGCGTCATCGATGTCCAGGTAGGAGTCGAGCATCTGGAGCAGGAGCTGGCGCTGGGCGTCAGACATCGCCGTCGGTTCGCGCAGAGCGATGAGGGTGATCGCAGCCTGCACCACGATGGCGAGCCGTCGTGCCTTCTCACGGTCGGCGTCCACCATGGCGACGACAGGCAGGGGCTCCGTCTGCCAGCCTGCTGAGGCGAGAGCGATCAGCGAATCGATGATCGGCGAAGGGCGCGGGCCCGCGACTGCCAACGCGATCAGCGCGGCGCGAGCGCGTTCAACGGCGTAGGAGTTGTCGTCTGCCAGCCTGGAAAGCAGGGGAGCCTGAACGACAGGGATCAGAGCCGTGTCGCGCAACGCCTTGCGTCGAATCTGATCGATGGCTTCGGAACGCGCTTGGGCGGATTCGACCGTGTAGGTTCCATCGTCGCGGAGCGTGACTATCTGTGCGAGCGCCGCGCCAGCTTCCGGAGCATCGATCTGCCCCAACGCCAGCGGCAGTTCGTAGAGGACGATGAAGTCGCGCTCGACGCCGATGAACGACTGTAGGGCGGGAACCGACGCCGCAAGCCCGAGCCTGCCGATGTAGCGTACGGCTCCGGCGCGGATGAGCGGTATTTCAGAGGTCAACGAGCCGGACAACGCCGTGAGCGCGGCGGGCCCGAGCTTGGCGAAGATGGTGTCGACGGCGTCGAGAGTGGCGCTGTCGTTCGTCATGTGCGCGACGAGACCCGCCTGGACGACACCGTCGGCGGCTTGGGCGAGTGCGCCGGGCTCTTGAGCCGCGAGTCGCGTCGCTAGGAGCGAAAAGACTAGCGACCGCTCGCCCGTCAGAGCGGTCAGACGCCGATAGGAGAGGTCGTCGAGCGACTCCGTTGCGGCGCGAGCTTCGAGAGTCTGGATCGCGGCGTTCGCCTTGTCCGCTTGCGAAAGGATCGCCGGCAGTTGGGAGATCGCGTTGGCGTCGGTCAGGTCCAGCGCCGTGCCGAGGGCATCGACCAAGTCATCCGGGTAGCGAGTCGCCTTCTCGAGTCGCTGCTTCGCCTTCGCCGGGTTCCCTGCCTTGAGCGCTCGCTCGACCAGATTGAGCGTGGGGTCCTCTCGCGGACCGCAGCCTGACAGCCCAAGAGCGAGAGCGAAGAGCCCCGCCAGCAGGACGTGAACCGATCCTTGTGACGGACGGTGTTCGCCCGGTCCCTGCCTGTTCATTCGCTTCCGACCCTCCTCCGACCCGCCTGGCGTCCGATTCGTCACGGGCGCATGCGACGCCCTCCGTCGAGCCAGCGCATTATACCCAGACCCACCGACAGCGACAAGCGCGAACGCCTTGTCAGGGCTGTTTCATGAGCACACCTCGCCTCGCGCTTCTGCACCCCAGGCAACCGGCTGATGCCCACGCGCTGCGGCATCCGTCGACGCGCTGACCCACTATCGCCGTCGCTCCTGCGAGCCCCGCCTTCGCGGGGCTCGCGGGAATGACAGGTAGTGTTGGACCTGCGCAGCAAGCGACGAGACTCGTTCATGAAACAGCCCTGGCCTTGCGGCGGCGCGTTGGAGGCGGATTTCTTGACCGCGACGATGGGCGAGGCGTACAATCTCCTCGAACGCGACAAGCCGTGGATTCTGAGGGTCCAATGCTGGACCGCGACGCGACGTGGATGCGCCGCGCTCTGGAACTCGCCGCCCTTGCCGAGGGGCGGACGCGTCCGAACCCACTGGTAGGCGCGGTTCTCGTGCGCCATGGCGTGTGCGTCGGCGAGGGCTTCCACCCGAAAGCAGGGGAACCGCACGCCGAGGTATTCGCGCTCCGAGATGCTGGCTCGTCGTCGCGCGACGCGACGCTCTACGTCACGCTGGAGCCATGCTCCCACCACGGCAGAACCCCTCCCTGCGCGGACGCCCTCATCGCTTCCGGGATCTCACGAGTCGTGTCCGCGATGGAGGACCCGGATCGGCGCGTCGCCGGCAGCGGGCATGCACGCCTCCGAGCGGCGGGAATCGCTGTCGAGGTCGGGTGCTTGCAGGCGGAGGCGCGTCGGCTCAACGCGGCGTACCTGCGATGGCAGGCGACTCGGTTGCCGCTCGTGACCGCGAAGGTCGCCGCCAGCTTGGACGGCAAGACAGCGACTCGGACCGGCGAATCGAAGTGGATTACCGGAGCGGACGCGCGTCGCGAAGGGCATCGGCTGCGTTCCGTGCACGATGCCGTGCTTGTGGGCATCGGGACGGTTCTCGCGGATGACCCGCAGTTGACGGCTCGTCACGAGGACGCGCCGCAGCCGACGCGCATCGTACTCGACTCGACGTGCCGAACGCCGCCGACGGCTCGCATTGCCGACTGCCAGGCGGCGAGGACGGTCGTGGCGGTCACAGACAGGGCGGACGGAGCGCGTGTGTCACGGCTGGAGCGCATCGGAGTCGAGGTCTGGCGGCTGCCCAGCGGAGAAAGCGGCGTCGAGCTGAACGCGCTGCTGGATCGGATGGGCATCGAGGGCGTGCAGAGCCTCTTGGTGGAAGGCGGTTCCGCCGTACTGGGTAGCTTCGTCTCGCAGCGGTTGATCGACCGCGTCGTCTGGTTCATCGCGCCGATGGTCATCGGGAGCAGCCGCGCGACGAGCTCCGTCGGCGATCCGGGCTTCGCGGCGTTGGACGAAGCGCTTCGGTTGGGCCCGTGGCGAATCCGAGAGGTTCCGCCGGATGTCTGTCTCGAGGCGGATGTCTGTCGCGAAGGGATGTAGGCGTGTTCACCGGCATCGTGCAGCGCGTTGGGGCGGTCGCCTGGGCGGGCGAGCAGTCGGGCGGCAAGCGGGTTGCCTTCGGCTCGACGGGCTGGACGGACATCGCCCTCGGCGAGAGCATCGCCGTCAACGGCGTGTGCCTGACCGTCGCTCACGTCTCAGGAGACGCGTGGACGGCGGACATTTCCGAGGAGACTGCGAGGCGCTCCACGCTGGGAAGCCTGAGGCCGGGATCGCGTGTGAACCTGGAACGGGCGTTGCGGCTTGGAGACCGCCTCGGCGGACACATCGTCCAGGGACACGTTGACGAGGTTGGTCAGGTCGTGCGCTGCCATCCGTCCGATCGCGGTATGGAGCTCACCGTCCGCACGTCGGAAGCCGGTCTGCGCTACGTCGCCGAGAAAGGTTCTGTCGCCGTCGATGGGGTCAGCCTCACGATAGCGGCTGTGTCGGGTCGTGACTTCGTCGTGAGTCTGGTGCCTTTCACGCTGGCTGCGACGACGTTGTCCGAGCGGAAGCCCGGTGACCTCACCAACATCGAGTTCGATGTGCTATCCAAGTACATAGAAAGGCTCCTCCGAGCCGGAAACGGGTCCGAGCCGCGATCCGGGCTCGACCTGGCGACGCTGCAGGAGCACGGGTTCGTATGATGACTGCCCCGACACGCACCGAGACGGATGACGCCGACGAACGCTTCAAGCGCGCCGAGGAAGCCATCGCCGCGATACGACGAGGTGAGATGGTCGTCGTCACGGACGACGGCGAGCGCGAGAACGAGGGCGATCTGACCGTCGCCGCCCAATGCGTCACGCCCGGAGTCATCAACTTCATGACGAAGTATGCGCGCGGGCTCATCTGCCTGCCCATGACGCGCGAACGGTTGTCCGAGCTCAACATCCATCCGATGGTCGCCGATTCGAGCGATCCGAAGGGCACGGCATACGCCGTGTCCATCGACGCTCGCGAGGGCGTCACGACGGGCATCTCCGCCTACGACCGAGCCCACACGATTCGGAAGGTCACCGACCCGGACGCGAAGCCGGAGGATTTCACCAGACCCGGGCACGTGTTCCCGTTGCAGGCGCGGGAAGGCGGCGTGCTGACGCGCGCCGGGCACACCGAGGCTGCTGTCGATCTGGCGAGGATGGCAGGGCTCTTCCCGGCGGGCGTTGTCTGCGAGGTGATGAGCGACGACGGCACGATGGCGCGGTCCGAAGAGCTGCGGGCGTTCTCCGACGCCCATGGCATCCCACTGGTGACCATCGCGGACCTGATCGCCTATCGACGCCGGACGGAGAAGCTCGTTCAACGCGTCACGACAGTTCATCTGCCGACGCGTTGGGGCGTGTTCGAGCTCCACGCGTACGAGAGCCCGATCGACCGACGCGAACATCTCGCGTTCGTCGCCGGCGATGTTTCGAGCGGCGAACCGACGCTCGTGCGCGTCCACTCCGAATGTCTGACGGGCGACACATTCGGCTCGCTGCGGTGCGACTGCGGGGAGCAGTTGTCCGAGTCGTTCCGGTTCATCCAGCGCGAGGGCAAGGGCGTACTGCTCTACATGCGCCAAGAAGGCAGAGGCATCGGGCTTCTCAACAAGCTGCGGGCGTACCGGCTCCAGGAATCAGGACTCGACACGGTCGAGGCGAACGAGCATCTCGGCTTCCAGGCGGATTTGCGCGACTATGGCATCGGGGCGCAGATTCTCTACGACCTCGGCATCCGCAAGATCCGCATGATGACGAACAACCCGCGCAAGATCGCCGGCATCCATGGACACGGGTTGGAGGTCGTCGAGCGCGTGCCGATTCAGGTCCCGGCGCGCCGCGAGAACGCGGACTACCTGAAGACGAAGCGCACGAAGCTAGGGCATCTCCTTGTGGATGATCTGCTGAGCGGCGGCGGGTCTTCCGACTAGCGCAGGAAGGGAACCGCATGGCGGTGTTCGAGGGGCATCTGGTCGGCACGGGGCTGCGGATCGCGATCGTGGTCGGCAGGTTCAACGAGTTCATCACGTCGAAGCTGCTGAGCGGGGCGCAGGACGGGTTGACCCGACACGGCGTCGACGCTGAAGCCATTGACGTCTACTGGGTCCCCGGCGCGTTCGAAGTTCCCACCATCGCGGCGCGCGCTGCCGGTTCCGGCAAGTACGATGCGGTCATCTGCCTCGGAGCCGTCATCCGGGGATCGACGCCCCACTTCGATTATGTCGCGTCGGAGTCCGCGAAGGGGGTCGCCGCCGTCGGGCGCGAAACGGGCGTTCCCACCATCTACGCCATCCTGACGACGGACACGATTGAGCAGGCGGTCGAGCGGGCGGGAACAAAGGCTGGGAACCGTGGGTTCGATGCCGCGCTGACGGCGATCGAGATGGCGAACCTCTGCCGGGCGATCGCATCCGAGTAGACGTCCAGTCCTACAACAGCGCCGGCACGAATGCCACGCTGATTCCGATAGCGAGCAGGAGCACGAGGACCACCTTGACGAGAAGCGCGAGCGCGCGAGCTAGCGTCACCTCGTCCTCGTACCAGAACGTCGTCGAGACGTAGACAATCCCCGCCAGGAGCAGCATCCAGAACCCGACGGCGTACAGCGCCGACGTCAGGGGCTGCACCATGCACGCCACTCCTGCCAGGGCGATCGCGATGGAGCCCCACTCGATGCGGGCGCGAATCGCTGGCGGCAAGGGCAATCTCAGGTTCACGGCAGCGCCCTCCCGGTCTGACGGTCGAAGAACAGGAGCCTCGCCGGGTCGGGAACGACGCGAACGGCGTCGTCGATGGTCCATGGAGCCCCGTACCGCACCAGGCAGCGAAGCGTCGCACCGGCGCCGACGTCGACGTGGTACTGCGTCTCTCTACCCATCGGCTCGACGAGACGGACGACGCCGGGGAGTCCGTCAGAGCCTTCGCTAGGCTTCAGCGTGACGTAGCGCGGTCGGATGCCGACGCGGACGGGTCCCGGCGTCCCTGTCTCCATCGCAAGCGCGCCGTCGCCGATGCGGAGCCGTCGTGAGCCCTCGTCGGCGACGATCTCGGCATCGACCAGGTTGATTCGAGGCGAACCGACGAAACCGGCGACGTACTCCTCGCTGGGTGCGTGGAACACCTCATCGGGCGTCCCGATCTGGACGATCTCGCCCTGCCGCATGACGGCGATGCGGTCGGAGAGCGCCATCGCCTCGATCTGGTCGTGTGTCACGAAGAGCATCGTCTTGCCGACCTGGTCGTGTAGGTGCTTAAGCTCCGCGCGCATGGCAGCCCGCATGTGGGCGTCCAGATGCGAGAGCGGCTCATCGAACAGGAAGACCGCTGGGTCGCGGACGATCGCTTTGGCGAGCGCGACGCGCTGACCATCTGCCGGATGCAGCGCGGAGGGGTACCGGTCGAGCAGACGTTCGATGCCAAGCATCGCTGCGACTTCCCCCACGCGCTTCGCGGCGGCGTCCGGCGAGACGCGTCGCGCCTTGAGCGGGAAGGCGATGTTCTCGCGCGCGCTCAGGTACGGATAGAGCGCGTAGAGTTGGAACACCATGCCGATGTCGCGCTCGCCCGGCGGCAGGCGAGTCACGTCGCGGTCGCCGATGCGCACGGTTCCCATGGTCGGGCTTTCGAGTCCCGCGACGATCCGCAGCGTCGTCGTCTTGCCGCAGCCGGAGGGTCCGAGCAGCGAGACGAACTCGCCCTCCTCGACGACGAGATCGACGGACGCCAGCGCCTGCACGTGACCGAAGCGCTTCGAGATGCCGCGCAGCTCGATTCGCGCCATCTACTTCCTCACCGTTCCGAAGGTCAAGCCTCGCAGCAGGAACCGCTGGAGCGCGATGGCAACGACGAGCACCGGCAGGACATAGAGCGTCTCGATGGCGGCGATCAAACCCCAGTCGATCCCGAGCTCGCCCTGCAAGGCTCCCGCCAGCGCGACGGGCACGGTGCGCGTCTCCGATCCCGTCAGCATGAGAGCGAAGAGGAACTCGTTCCACGTGAACAGCAGCGAGATGACGACGGTCGCGGCGATTCCCGACTTCACTTGCGGCAGCGCGATGCGTCGGAGGACCCGCATCTTCGACGAACCGTCGAGCTCCGCCGCCTCCTCGATCTCGACGGGTATCTCGTCGAAGAAGCTCTTCATCATCCACACGACGAACGACACGCTGAAGGCGGCATAGAGCAGGATCATGCCGGTGTACGAGTTCATCAGTCCCAGTCGGCGGAAGAGCAGATAGACGGGGATGATCGTCGCGACCGCCGGAAGCATCCGTGTCGAGAGGATCGAGAACAGGATGAAATCCCGATGGCGGAACGTGTGACGCGACAGCGAGTAAGCCGCCGCGGTCCCAGCGCAGAGCGCCAGCGACACGCTCGCGAACGAGAGGATCACGCTGTTCAGGAAGTTCCGCGCGAACCTCGTCCACTGGGCGTCGCCGGTAAGGGCGGAGACGTCGATGAAGACACGGCGGAAGTTATCCAGCGTCGGCGCGAAGAGCAGCTTCGGCGGCATGGCGAAGACGTCCACGCGATCCTTGAAAGCTGTCAGGACGATCCACAGCACGGGGAAGACGTAGACGGCCGTCACCGCGTAGATCGCCGCGATCCGCACGATGCGCTTCGGACGCGCGTTCGCCATCGTCTAGCCCTCGCTCGGAGTCACGGCGGTTCGTCCGGCGCGCGCGGAAAGCCGCAGGTAGAAGTTGCTCAGGACGATGACGACGATGAGCATGATGTACGCGAGCGCCGACGCCTTCCCGGTATGGAAGTACTGGAACCCGACACGGTAGAGCGATATCGAGAGCGTCTCGGTCGCGGTTCCGGGCCCCCCCTTGGTCATGACGAAGATGGTGTCGAAGAGCTTGAGCGACTCCATCGTGCGCAGGAGCGCCGCAAGCGCCAGCAGCGGCTTGATCTGCGGCAGGATGACTTGTCGGAGCGTGAGCCACCAGCCGGCGCGGTCGATCTGCGCCATCTCGGTGAGGTGCTTGGGAACCGCCAGCAGTCCCGACAGGACGAGCAGCATAATGAACGGCGACCACATCCACGTGTCCGCGAGGATGACGGCGATCATTGCGGGCACGGGGCGGTCGAACCACTGCACCTGCCAGCCGAAGAGCGTCCGCGTGGCGAAGTTGAGAATGCCGAACGTCGGTTCGTAGATGAACCCGAAGAAAACGCCGACGGCGACGGGAGCCATCATCATCGGCGCGAGGAGGAGCGAGACGACCAGCTTGCGGCCTGGGAAGTCGTCGCGCAGCAGGAACGCCAGTCCCGACCCGATGGCGAACTGGAGCGTCACCGTACCGAGCACGAAGACGCCCGTCGTCACGAACCGGCGCCAGAAGTAGGCGTTGGAGAGCAGCGCCGCGTAGTTCGCCACGCCGGTGAAGACGGGC
>VGLH01000022.1 GCA_016866785.1 Candidatus Poribacteria bacterium | reverse complement strand
CCATCTCGACCAGCGGCAACTCGCCCAACGTGCTGCGAGCCGTCGAGGCGGCGCGCGCGCGCGGCGCTCGTGCCATTGGCATGACCGGCCGCACAGGCGGCAAGCTCGCCGAGTTGTGCGACATCGCCCTCACCGTGCCTTCGGACGAAACCCCCCGCATTCAGGAAGCCCACATCACCATCGGGCACATACTGTGCGGTCTGGTGGAACAAAGCGTCGCGGAGTGCGTTCAATAGGCATCCGCACGGTTTCCACGCACGGGTGATGAAAGACGAATCGGAGACGCCATGTCAGCCGGCAACCTCCATGTCATCGTCCTTGCCGGCGGCAAGGGCACGCGCTTTTGGCCCCTCAGCACGCCGAACAAGCCCAAGCAGTTTCTGAGCCTGTTCGACGACCGGTCGTTGCTTCTGAGCGCGGTCGAGCGCGTGCGACCTCTGGTGGGAAACGACCGCATCTGGATCTCCACCGATGGTGAGCTCGCCGACTTGGCGCGGACCGAGCTCGCCGATCTGCCGCACGAGCACTTCGTCATCGAGCCGGTCGCCCGTAACACGCTGCCCGGTATCGCGCTCGCATGCGCTCAGGTCCGCGCCGTCGATCCTGCCGCTGTCGTGGCAGTCGTGTGCGCCGACCATCTGATCCGCGACGAGTCGGGCTTCCGTTCGCTGCTCGCCTCCGCCGCAGCTCTCGCGGCTCGCCACGACTGCCTCATCACCTTCGGTATCCGCCCGACCCGCCCTGAGACCGGGTACGGATACATCCAGTTCTCGGAACACACCGACGACGAAGGCTCGTTCGCCGCCTACGGCGTCCAGAGGTTCACGGAAAAACCCGACCTGTCGCTGGCTGAGGCGTTCGTCCGCGAGGGACACTACCTGTGGAACAGCGGCATGTTCGTCTGGCGGCTCACATCGTTCTTCGACGCTCTGGGGCTCCACCAACCCGAGCTCCTCGACGCCGTCGACTCGATTGCTGACGACCCGGCTCGTCTCTCTGAGACGTACCCACGGATCGTCGGGGTCTCCATCGACTACGGTCTGATGGAGAAGGCGACGAACATCCTCGTCATCCCGGCAGAGATCGGCTGGGACGACGTCGGAAGCTGGGAATCGGTCTGGAACGTCTGGCAACGCGACGATGACGGGAACGCCGTCAGCGCGACGCACGAAGGTCTCGACACGCGAGACTGCCTCATCTTCGGTGGCAAGCGCCTGATCGCCACAGTGGGACTCGACAGCATGATCATCGTCGATACAGACGACGCCCTGCTGATCTGCCCTCGTGAGCGAGCGCAGGAAGTAAGGGCGCTGGCGACGCGTATCCTGGCTCGCGGGAAAGGGGAGTAGCTCATGCCCAAGAAGGCGCTCATCACAGGCATCACCGGGCAGGATGGTTCCTACCTGACCGAGTTGCTCCTCGACAAGGGCTACGAAGTCCACGGGATCATTCGACGAACCAGCACGTTCAACACGGACCGGATCGATCACATGCTGCACGACCCGCACGAGGCCGGCGTGCGGCTCTACTGCCACTACGGGGACATCACCGACACGACGAACCTGATCAAGCTGCTCCACCAGACGGAGCCCGACGAGGTCTACCACCTCGCAGCGCAAAGCCACGTCCGCGTGAGCTTCGACATCCCGGAGTACACCTGCGACACGACCGGCATGAGCACCGTCCGCATCTTGGAGGCGCTCCGGACGACCGGCAGCGCCGCCAGGTTCTACCAGGCGAGCAGCTCCGAGATGTTCGGCAAGGTTCAGGAGGTACCCCAGCGCGAGACGACGCCCTTCTACCCACGCAGCCCCTACGGATGCGCCAAGCTCTACGCCTACTGGATCACGCTCAACTACCGCGAGTCCTACGGGATGCACGCCAGCAACGGCATCCTGTTCAACCATGAGAGCCCACGGAGGGGCGCGACCTTCGTCACGCGCAAGATCACTCGCGCCGTCGCCCATATCCGAGCTGGGCTGCAGGACAAGCTATATCTGGGGAACCTCGACGCCAAGCGCGACTGGGGCTACGCGAAGGATTACGTCGAAGCGATGTGGCTGATGCTTCAACAGGACGCCTCGGACGACTACGTCATCGCGACCGGCGAGACGCATTCGATCCGCGAGTTCCTCGCCCTCGCCTTCGGGCAGGTCGGTCTGACCTGGGAGGACTACGTCGAGATCGATCCACGCTACTTCCGACCGGCGGAAGTGGACGTGCTGCTGGGCGACGCCTCCAAGGCGAGGGCGAAGCTCGGATGGGCTCCCAAGACGAGCTTCCGCGAGCTCGTCGCGCTGATGGTCGAGTCGGACATACGCCTGCTGGAGGAGCAGCGAAACGGCATCGTGCATCCCGACTCGGAGCGCGGGCGAAGGTTCGCCTGATGCCACCCAGCAAGCCGCCGCCCAGCCCACGGACGCGGTACGTCGCCACTCGCGGCGTGCAGGAGTATCGCGCGACGATCCCGCACACGGTCGGAGCCGATGACGTGGTCCTAGAAGTCGGCTGCGAATGGGGCACGACCACCGAACTGATCGCGCCGCACTGCCGCGAGGTCCTCGGAATCGACGTGAGCCCGGCGTGCATCGAACGCGCCCGACAAATGCGACCGTCGATCCGCTTCGAGGCCATCGACGCCTTCGACATGCGCTCCATCTTGGCTCTGGGACGCGAGTTCTCGAAGGTCTACGTCGATATGTCGGGGTTCTCCGGGTACGCCTCGCTGCTCGATCTCATCTCGTTGCTCAGCATGTACACGCACGTGCTGGCGCCGGACACCATCGTGGTCAAGAGCCAGTCGCTGAAGCAATTCGCCAGGCGATGCGTCGTGTGGGGATCGCCCGCGACGCAGCCGAAGCCGCAGCGATCCGACGCGGAGGATAGCTCGTGAACGGCATCGTCGCGCCGGGCTCGATCCTCGTCCGGCGGCTCGGTACTGGGGAACCGTCCACAGGCGGTTGCAGTTCTTCGTCAAGGCTCCCCGGGATACGCGATGGCAGTTGATCGCCTGTGCCAGAGCACCGTGCCGGCGATACTCGACCGACTCGATGCGGCGTACGGCGAGCCCGCCTGCGCCCTCGTCCACGACAGCCCGTACCAGCTCCTGTCCGCGACGATCCTGTCCGCTCAATGCACCGACAAGACCGTGAACACGGTCACGCCGGCGCTGTTTGCCCGCTACCCGACGGTTCACGACCTGGCTCAAGCGGATCTGGCAGAGCTGGAGAGAATCATCTTCCGTACCGGGTTCTACCGGAACAAGGCGAAGCACCTGAAAGGCATGGCGCAGCGAGTCGTGGAAACTTACGGCGGGAACATCCCGTCAACGCTCGACGAGCTGCTGACGCTACCCGGCGTCGCGCGAAAGACGGCGCACGTGCTGCTCAACGTCTGGTACGGTCAGGCGAGCGGCATCGTGGTCGATACGCACGTTGCGCGGATCAGTCGGCTTCTCGCCTTGAGCGACGGCAGGACGCCCGACAAGGTCGCCGACGATCTGGAGGCGATCATCCCTCGCGACCGCTGGATTCGCCTCACGCTGCAACTCATCGAGCACGGCAGACGGGTGTGCATCGCACGGCGTCCCGATTGTGGGCAGTGCGCGCTGCGCGACCTGTGTCCGAGCGCCCAGGAATGACTGCCAAGAATGACTGGCGAGTCGTCGCGATCTAGAAGGAAGCGTTGAGCGCCACGCCGTAGGCGCGCCGCGACGAGTCGCTACGTGGCGTGAGCGTCAGGTTGGCGGGGCGGTTCCTCAGCCGACTGGCGACCATCGCGTCCACGCCGCTCACGATGTGGTTGAAGAGGATCACGCCGACGACGTTCCGCGCGGTCTGGAACCGGTCGTTGCTCCGGTTCCGGTAGTCGAGTGCGACGAGTCGCAGGTCTGACGCTGGAATGGGTTGTCGCGACTGCGGGTCCGCCGAGCGGAAGTCCTCGCGATCTTTCCAGTAGAATTTGCCGACTCGCTCCAACGGTTCGCCGCCGTCGTCGGTGTAGACGTTGTGCCAGTTGTCGAACATGGTCGCGTGTTCGAAGTCCTCCATGTTCCACTCGTCGAACGAACCCTCTCCATCGAACTTGACGTTCGCCCGCACCTCGGCGACGTATTGGTCCTGCAGGTCCTGGGCGTCTCGATGGATCAGCAGGTACCCGACCGCAAGACCGACCTCTGCGGCGAGGTACACAACCCCGCGCCGCTGCCCGTGGTACAACTGCCCGCTGCCTGGCACGATCCCTGACATGAGGAACGCCATGCCCGGAGAGGTTCGCCGTGCCTCGATCGACGCCAGAGGCGCTTGCGTGGCGTCCGTCGCCGATGTGACCTGAGCCGCTGAGGCAGCCGCGAAGCCGACGCACAGGACAGCAGCCACAATCATGGTGACGACGCGATGGTCTTGCATGACGGAGGCTTCTCTAGAACGCGAGTGAGAGCGAGAACGTGTTGATGCGCTTGCCGAAGGGCCCGCCAGCGCCCCAGAGCCCGTTGGCATAGTCGAGATGAACCGGCAGCTTGAGCTCGGTGAGATCGATGCCGAAGCCGGCGGACACACGGTCGGCGACATCGAGCTCCATGACTTCCGACAACGGGTCGCCGATCTTGTAGCCAGCCCGCACCGCGAGAATCTTGAGGATGCGCGCCTCGACGCCGACCGAGCGCTCCATCCGATCCCACCCGAACGCGTAGATGCCGGTTCCACGATCCTTCTTGAGTCCGGTTTCGACTTCCTCGCGGCTCATCCCGGCATACTTGGGCTGCGTCATCCGCAGATCCACCGTCTGGACGAAATCCTCATCCGTCGTGTCCTGCGCCAGCTTGTCGATAGCCGCCACGAAGTCGCCGCTGACGACGACGCGAATGTCCTCCGAGTCGTACGCGACCACGGCAACGCCGGTCTGGAACTTGCGCGGGAGCGGATCGCTCTGGTTCGCATCCTTGTACTGAACCCGCGTGCCCAGGTTCAGGACGGCTATCCCAATGGTGACTGGGACGCCTGCGCCGATGTCGTACTGCGCACCGAGATCGACCGCGTACGCGGTCGCCGTGCTCGCCTGCTCGAAGCCCGTGCCCAACGGCAGGCGGATCATCTTGCCGGTCACGCCGCCGCGAACGCCTTCCGCCAACTGGTCCGCGTAGGTGAGACCCAGGACCCAGTTCGTGCCCAGGCTTTCCTCGGCGAGCACCTCCGGCGAATCCGTCGTAATCTCGATGGTTCCCTGACCGTTCAACTGAAGCGTCGCGCCGAAGACCCCGGCATCCTTCACCGGGACGGCTCCGGCAAAGAGCGCGTAGTAGAGCCCGTCCCCGGCTTCGCCAAAGACATTGGCGAAGTCGTTCCAGCCGCCGAGGACCTGACGACGATCCACTCCGTAGAGCCCGCTGGGGTTCCACAGCACGGTGTTCACATCGCCGTGGTACGCGGAGAAGGCTTCGCCAAGCGCCGTGGCACGCACGCTCCGGTGCGGCAGATCCAGAATCGCGGCGCCGGTTCTGCCGGCAGCGGCGGAAGCGGACTGAACGCCACCGAAGCACAGCGTCATCGCGACGGCGACAGCCCCGACACGCCACTCAACACGCGTCCCCATTCATGAACTCCTCATACGAACCGGCGATTCTCGCGTTCAACGCAGCCTGCCGTATGCCCGTTTACCGATGCGTCAGCCCGCCACTCCCAGTGAACACGCCTCATTCGTCCGACATATCCCACTCGTCGTCTTCGTCCACCAGATCGTCGAGCGACGCCGCAGCCGTGAACTCCTCATCGTCCGGCACGAACTCCTCCCACTCGCTGTCCACTTCGACATCGACGTCGTCGATGGGAACCATTCGCGCCTCGGACCAGAGCCGTTCCAGGTCGTACTGCTCGCGCGCCGAACGAGTGAACACGTGGACGACCACGTCCACGTAGTCGAGCAGCACCCATTCGGACTTGCGCGGACCCTCGCGATGCCAGAGCCGCTCGCCGGCTTCGTCCATCGCTTCGCGCACGGCGTCGGCGATCCCCTCGATGTGCGTGTCGGACGTGCCCGAGCAGATGACGAAATAGTCCGTGAACGACGCGATGCCGCGCAGGTCGAGCAGGCGCACGTCGAGCGCCTTACGCGACAGCGCCGCTTCGGCGGCTACCATCGCCGCTCCCTGCGGCTCCGAGCTCGAATATCGAGCTTGCGCCCTCGGATCCTCCGCCACGTCAATCTCCCGCTACGGCGGCATCGCGAGCCGCGTTGATTTGAGATCGCTGGTTCGCCGCCAACCGAATCAGCGCGTTCCGGGCGGACACGGTGCGCGGATGGATCGGCGTTCCTCGATCCAGCAGAACCCGCAGCTTGCCGTCCATCGTTCGCAGCGTCGCCCGAACCAGGTTCCGCCGCGCCTCCTGACGTATCGGTTCCAGCCCGTCGTGGGTGCGATTGGGCTCCGTGTAGTCGGCTACGTAGAGCGCCATATCTAGCGGATCCATCGGAACCCATCCGGTCGTGTGGGCGCGGATCGCCCGGCACACCTCCGGCGATGCGCCGAAGGTCTCTCTCGCCAGCTCTGCCCCGGCGAATGCGTGCAAGACAGACGGCTGCGCCAGATCGTCCTCGGAAAGCTCGATACCGTGAGCCTCGCACACGGCGATCTGCCGGTCGATGGGCATCCATTTCGCGCAGTCATGGAGCAAGGCGGCAGCCTCCGCATCCTCGGCGGAGAGTCCGTGCACTCGCGCGTAGTCGAGAACCGTCTCCCTGACGCCCAGAACATGCTTGATGCGTTCCGGGGACAAGCGCTCCGACACGTATGCCGTCGCCTGGTCGGCGTCAAACGGCATCCGGGTCCTCCTCGACGGGCCCATCGTGGTCGTCCATCAGACGCTCGACTTCCTCGACCGACAGGGGGCGATCCAGCACGTACTCCTCATTGAGCCAGCGGTTCAGATCGACCAAACGGCATCGCGCGCTGCAGAAGGGGAACGCAGGCGGCAAGGGCGCGTGAGCGTCATAGGGCACGGTGCGACGGCAGATCGGGCACCTCAGGGCGACACGGGATGCCTTGCCTGCCCGGGATGGCTCTGGACTCGATCGCACGATGCCACGTCCCCCGCTGTCCGGTTGCTTCGACCCGATGGCGACCCTACAATCGCCGAAGCAGGACGTCACGCCCTCGAACTTATCGCACGCCGGCTCGACATGTCAAGAGCCGACGCGCTCGCCCCGGAGCTAACCGACAGTGGCGGAACAACCCCGAAGGCTCGGCTGTGTCAAGACGCTGGTGCTCTTCGCCGTGGTGATCGGCGCGGTCGTGGGCGGCGCGCTCGGATGGATCTCGTGGCGGATGGGCGGCATTTCGGGTTTCCAGCGCGAAGTGCTGGTCAAGGGCGCGGTGATCGGCGTCGAGCAGCAGGTGCTCGCTCAGCGACCCGACGGCATCTCGGAAGACGAGGTGAAGGCGGAGTTCTCACGGCTGCGCGACGCCGTGAGCCAAGACCGCGTCGACAAGGGGCTTCTCTACCACGCCCTACGCGACTACCAACGGGCGTTCAAGAACACGAATCGCAAGCCGTCCGACGGCGAGCTGCGCAGCTTC
This sequence comes from Candidatus Poribacteria bacterium, assembly GCA_016866785.1. Taxonomy (NCBI): domain Bacteria; phylum Candidatus Poribacteria; species Candidatus Poribacteria bacterium. The sequence continues at coordinate 30,466 of VGLH01000022.1, read as the reverse complement.
CTGTCGTCGCTGGATCAGGCGATCCTGTCGGTCGATCCCACTCCGGTGCAGCGCGGAGGACTCTAGCACCGAACGCCGGTCACGACGGCATTCCCACGGTCCCCGGTCGCCACCAGCCGGACATCGCCGAACCCCGCCTCGCCGACCACTCCGATCATCTCCGGGACGCTGTAGGTTCCGACCATCATGTTGAACAGCGCCGCCTGCAACGGACCGGACTTCTCCGCGTTCAGCATGAAGTCGTGGACGATGACCATGCCCCCTGGGTTCATCGCAGCACGCGCCTTGCGCAGCTTGTCCAATGCGCCGCTGGTCGGACCGTGGAGGACGTTCGAGAGAAGCACGGCGTCGTAGGCGAAGCCGTAGCTCTCCTGATTCCAGTCGCCTTCCTCGGTCTGGACTCGCGCTGACAGACCGTAACGCGCCACGACCTGTCGCGTGATCGCCAGCGTCTCCGCGCGGTCGAACACGACGCAGGACAGCGCCGGGTTCCGCTGGCAGAACGCGATGGAGTACGTCCCCGGTCCGCCGCCCACGTCCAGCAAACGCGCTCTCCCAGCGAGATCGACGTTCAGAGCGACCATCTGCGCCGCGCCCGTGATCGAGATATCATGCATCCCGTGGATGAAGTCGACATGGCTCTTGTCGTCCGGCTTCGCGGGAACAGCGCCTGCGTCGGCATCGCGCGAGCCGCCGTAGATGACGGCTTCCAGGCGGTTCCAGAACCCCCAGACGGACATCGCGTGCCCGATGATGTGTCCCTGGTAGAGCGGAGCGTCCTTGACGAGGTAGGTCGTGGCGATTTGCGTGTTGGCGAAGAGCTCGCCATCGCGTCGCAGGAGCCCCATGCCGCAGCAGCAGATGAGCAGCTTCTCGGTCATCGTCGCGTGGGTCCCGCAGGCATGGGCGATCTGGTCAGCCGTGCGCGCCCCGGACGTGAGCCGATCGAACACGCCGATCTCGTTGGCGACCTGGAGCACGCGGGATGCGCGGAATCCCCAGAACGTGTCTTCAAGCAGCGGCCGCAACGATTGATCCAGCGCGAACAGGCTGTCAGACACGGTACCTGCTCCTTCGCACCCCGTGCGCCTACGACGCGAAGTAAGCGCGCATCTTGTCGATCCCGATGCGAGCCACTTCGAGCGGATCGCGCTCCCACAGCGCCGGGTTGAAGAGCTCCAGCGACACGTAGCCGGAGTACCCCGACGCCTCGATGAGCCGCTCCATCTCGCGCAGGGGCCCGACGCCATCTCCGGGCATGACGCGGTCGGAGTCCGACTGCTCGGAGAAGGGACGACCGCCGGGCGCGTCGTTCCAGTGCCAGATGGCGACCTTGTCGCCTGGAACCATCGCGATGCTCCGGTAGTCGCCGCCGCCGCGCAGGATGTGGAACGGGTCCATGATGACGGACCCGTCCGGGTGATTCGCGTCTGTGACGATCTTCCACGCCTGCTCGATCGTGTGGACGCTCTTGACGAAGCCGAGGAACTCCATCGCCGGGGAGATCCCCAGGCTGTTACCGATTTCGAGGAGCTCGCGGTATTGGGCGCCGCCGCTGGACAAGTCGGCGGTTCCCAACGGCGGGCTGGCGATCATGCGAGGCGCGCCGACTTCGGCAGCTTGTGCCATCCGGCGTTTCGCCTCATCGACCGCCTTCGTGTGGTCGGCGCCGAACGAACCCAGCCACCCGTGGACCGCGATGACGGTCGGAACGGCGAGTCCGGCATCCGATAGGGCGCGCGTCACTTCGCGGAGCGTCCCGCCGCCCTCGATGTAGGCGTCCAGCTCGTCCGTCCAGAGCTCGATGGCGCGGAACCCGACCTCGCCGGCGATCCGGATCTTGTCCATCAGCGGCGCGGGTCGGATCGTGCTCGCGTTCAGGCAGTACTGCATCCCGGACATCGTGAGCTCCTTGTCGATGGCTGACGCCCTGTGTGCATCGAGAGCATGGCAAGCCGGTGGAACCGTGTCAAGGCAAGGCGAAGCGCCACCGATCCCGATGCGGACCGGCGGCGCTATTCTGGGCACGTTGTTCGTCTAGCGCTCCGCCCGCAGCAATCCCCAGACGGTCGCAGCCTTCCCCGCCGGCTCCACGGCGAGAGGCAGCTTCGGGTCGCCGGGCGTCTGGTGGAGCACCATGTGATCCCAGATGCCGTGCTGAAGGCTCCATGCCGTGAATGCGACGCCGGTCAGAGCGAAGGACTTCCAGTCCGCCCACAGATCCCGCGTGACGAGAGTCCACTTGTCGGGGATCTTGGCGCTGACCTGAATCGACGGGTTCCAGTTCTTCTCATTGGCGCCGGCATGGTACCGGTGGCCCCAGGTGTTGGGGTCGCCGTGGAGCTGGAGCTGAATCCCAGTGCCGCCGACCTTCTTCCAGGCGAAGGTGATGTACCGGAACTCGGTCGTCGAGTCCTTGTTCGGCTTCTCGACGATGCTGAACGCCCATCCGGGGATACGGTCGCGGTACCGCTGGCCGTCGCCGCCGGCTCCCGTGACGAGGATGGCGGACTTGCGGTCGTTGTCATCCGTGTAGACGTCGCTCGATTCGAGGCTCACCTGCCCCTCGCCGCCGGTGAACGTCGAGATGAGCGCCGCGTTCGTGGACTCGTCGTGGGCGATGACGAAGATCTGCTGCGCATGGGAGGAGAGCGCGGCGCTGGCGAACAGCGCGAGAGCCGTCAGGATGTGCGGGAAGCGTTGTCGGGCGTATCTCATGGGCCCTGCCTCCTGCTGGGGCGGCGTGGACTCCCCACGTCCGCGAAGATGTGCGCGCGTGACGGCGAACCTGGGAGGAGCCGATGCAGTCCAATGTCAGGCGCTTGGGCGACAGTTCCTCAGCCGTGGTTGCGTGGCGCGCCGCCGGCACCTAGTGGTCAGTGACAGTGACTTGTCGGTTTGTCCAACCCCCACCCTAACCCTCCCCCATGCAAGGGGGAGGGACATAGCCTCCTCCCCGCGGAGCGTGGGGGAGGACTGAGGTGGAGGGGAAGACGAAAGCTCCAAAGTAACTGACCACTAGGACCGACGGCGCGACGGAGTGAGTGGTTAGCGTTCGACCTTCAGACGTGCCCACGCGGACGCCGCCTTGCCGCTGGGCTCGACGGCTTTCGCTCCGAGTGGATCCTCCTCCGTCTGATGCAGAACAACATGGTCCCAGATACCATGCTTGAGGCTCCACGCTGTGAAGGCGATGCCATCCAGCGTGAACTCCTTCCAGTCTGTGAAGAGGTCGCGTGTCACGATCGCCCACTGTTCGGGAATCTTCGGCGCGATCTCGATGGAGGGGTTCCAGCCCTTCTCGTTAGCTCCGGCGTGGTACCGGTGTCCCCATGTGTTCGCATCTGGAGCGTGGAGCTGGAGCTGGATTCCCGTGCCTCCGACCTTCCTCCAAGCGAACGTGATGTACCGGAACTCATCCTTCGCTTTGGGGTTCGGGTCCTTCTTGATCTTCCACGCCCATCCTGGAACGGACGTGCGAAACTTCTGGCCGTCGCCGCCCTCACCGGTGACCAGCAAGGCTGCCTTGCCGTCACCATCGTCCTTGTAGACATCCGCTTTCTCGAACGACGCCGCACCTGCGCCCTCGGTTAGGATGGGCAGCAGGTCCTTGACGCTCTGCTCGTCGTGGACGATGACGAACGATGCCTGTCCAAACGCATCGCCCGTAGACACCGCCATCAGGCATGCGGCGGCGACCGCTGCGATCACGGCAATCCGTACGCGTAGACCCATTCGCTCGATCCTCTCCATGTCTCATCCCAGGCTGTATGTGCAACGACGGAGCCCACCACTTCGTGCCGCGTGGGGGCTCCGTCGGTTGTCGCACATCGAGATCACATGACCGAACTACTCAGCCTTGAGCGATGCCCAGGAGATCGCAGCCTTGCCAGCCGGCTCGACTGCGGTCGGGGGCGTCGGGCTCTTGTGGAACGCGAGCACATCCCACAGGCCGCCCTTGCCGTCCCAAGCCGTGAACGCGAGACCGGTGACCTCGAACGCCTTCCAGTCCTTGAAGAGGTCCTTCGTCACGAGCGTCCAGCTCGCCGGGATCGCCTTGTTCGCTTCCAGCGACGGGTTCCAGTTCTTCACGTTCTGGCCCGCGTGGTACCGGTGGCCCCACGTGTCGGGCACCCCGTGGATCTGGAGCTGGATGCCGTTGCCGCCATCCTTCTTCCAAGCCCACGTGACGTACCGGAACTCGTTCGCAGCCTTCGGCGCCTCGACGATCTTGATGGACAGGGCTGGGTACTTGTCGTTGTACTTCTGCCCGTCACCACCCGTCGAACCGACGTACAGCGACTCCTTGCCCTTGTAGGCGTCGTTCGACTTGCTCGGCGTGCCTTCCCCGCCGGTCAGGTTCTTGATGACCGCATCCACGTTCTCATCGAGGATGATCTGCGCTTCCTGAGCGGTCGCGACAGCCGTCCCGACGATGAACGCGGCTCCCAGCAGCAACGCGAGTGAGCGACGATGCATTGCATCCCTCCTGGCACGAGCGTTACGCTCATTTCCGAGGCGCGCTTTCCGGCGTCCCATCGCTCGTCGAACGGACGCCACGGCGGGCGCACCCACCCCTGGCAACGACCCACGCATCTATCACACTAACAGAAGTCGGGAGTCCTGTCAACGCCTATTGGGCGATCCGCACCTACGGACCGACGGCCGGTCCCGCCTGTCATCGGATGCTGCCGACCTCGGCGCTGATCTTCGCCTCCTGACGGAAGTCCGACGACCCCACCAAGTCCAGCGGATCGTGCCCATACCGCTCGGCAAACGCCGCGTGCTGGATGCGGTCGTAGTCGATGGGGAGCGAGATCGGCACGGGGACCGGCTGGTTCCCCCGCAGAGCCGACTCGCGGGTCCCGATCATCACTTCCAGGTCGCGGTAGCCCCCGATCCCGCCGTAGTCGAGCTCTGCCCCTTCTGTGACGTTCCGATGGACGCTGATCATCGCGTCGGCGCGCGCGATGTCGTCCGTGTCAGAAAGCGGATAGCCCTTGTGCGGGTTCTCCCAGATCGCTTCCGGGAGCCCAGGAGCCGTCAGCTTCATGTGGTCGATCGTGCGAACGCCGTCCACTTCCGTGTGGACGGTCTCGTAGGGCACTGCCTCGCGCCCGCCCTCGGTATAGCGGTAGAAGTCTCCCGCGACCATCTCTCCGCCGGTCAGGTAGACCTCCCAGTAGTTGCCGCGCACGCGCGCCGGTGGATACTGAATGACCGCGCAGACGCCGTTCGCGAACGTTACGACGCCGAGCTCCCATGTGGCGACACGGGAACCAGACGGCGGGTTCTTCGGCGCCTGGGGCGTCCGGGGATCGTTCCCGACGGACCGGCGGATGAACGGGTCGAACCAGCGCCCGTCCACCTGGACGTTCTGAGCCGACCCGACGATGCGCACGGCTTCCGCTCGCGCGGCGTTCCGCACCGCGCTGATGCCGTGGTAGATGCCGCTCCCGTACCAGCAGTGGATCTGCGTCACTTCGCCCAGAGCGCCGCTGCCGATCACGGCTCGCTTGAACCGTTCCAGGGGCCAACGGCGGACGTTCTCGCTCACTTCGAGCGCCGTTCCGTACCGTGCGGAGTCGTCGATCATCCGCTTGGCGCACGCCAGGCTGAACGACATCGGCGTCTCGCTGATGCTGTGGATGCCCCTCGACGCCGCCTGCGCCACGACGATGTGGTGACCCTCCGGCGGCAGCCCGATGAGGACGACGTGCGGCTTCGCCTTGTCGAGCAGCTCTTCGGAGTCCACGAACCACGGCACGCCGCGCGACTCGCCAGCGGACTTCGCTCGCTCCGCGTCGAGGTCGCAGACGCCGCACAACACGTACCGGTCCGCGAGCTTCGGGATCGTGGCGAGGTGTGACTGCGCGCGACCGCCGGTCCCGATGACCGCCATCCGGAGAACTTCCATCCGCGTTGCCTTTCGCGTGGAGTGAGTCGGGACGCTGGGGCTCGGACGCGGACGATTCTACCACCCCAACCTGGGCGATCAAGAGGCGTGCCGCTCTGGTAAGGGCTGTTCCGTTTTCGGTGGGAGGGGAGTTGGGTCTATGATCCTGTTGGTTCATCGGAGAGGAGACAGGAGTCATGCGGCCCGATTGGGCTCCCCTACGAGCCATCTACGCACAAGTGGACGACCCGCACCATCCACAGGGCAAGCGCCATCCGCTGGGGGCCATTCTTCTTCTGATGATGTGCGTCGCGGCGCTGTGCGGCTACACGTCTTATTCTTATTCGGCGATGTCGGAATGGACAGTTCACTACGGCACTGAGTTGTTGGAATTGTTGGGATTCACCCAGGATCGCGTTCCCTGCAAGGGCTGGTTGAGCCGACTGCTGCGTCGGTTGGATGTCCAAGCGTTGGAAGCGCGACTGAGTGAGTGGGCGGAATCGTGCCGCACCGCGTTCCTGAAGTACGTCACGGTGACGCAGCGCGGGCCCGACCCGGACTCGCGGCCCATTCCCGACCACCGGCCGAGCGATCTGCAGCCCGTGCAGGCAGTCTACTGGGAGAAGCGCGGCGACCACAGCGTCGATGTCGGTCACGCGCTCAAGTACCCGTACATCGACTACAGCCTGCTTCGCCGCGCCGATGATCCTGAGCTCGCCCGCGATTGGGATCGGGAGGCGCACCTGATCTTCTGAGCGTCAGCAGCCGCCTGACTCGCCGTCACGGGCGAGGCGCGTTCCGTGCTAGTATCGCCGACGTGGCGATTCCCGTGCTGATCGCCAAGCCAACCCCACCGAATCGAGGTATCCGATGAAAGTCGTCGATCTCCAAGTGATTCCGTTCCGCACGCCGCGACCTGTGTTCGGCAACGGGCGAGCCTATCCCGACGCGACGACCGTTCAGACGCTGACGAAGGTCATCACCGACGAAGGAGCCGAAGGCTACTACTTCGGCGGGAGCGGTCACGGCGACCTCGACGGGCTCTCGCCGGAGCAGCGCGGAGCCGTTCGCGGCCGCCTCAAGCACATGATCCTGGGTCAGGACCCTTTCGACCGCGAGCGGTTCTGGCACTGGCTCTGGGTCGCCAACGTCGATGAGAACCTCATCAGCCTGCTCGACATGGTTCTCTGGGACTTGCAGGGGCGCGCGTTCGGCGTGCCGATCCACAAGCTCCTCGGCGGATGCCGCGACCGCGTCAAAGCCTACGCCAGCACGTACCCCAACATGGGTTCCCCCGAAGACTACGCGGAACACGCCGCCGCGTGCCGGGCGCAAGGGTACACCCACTACAAGATTCACCCCTACTACTTCTGGGACCCCGTGAAGCGGGTTCCCGACCCAGGGCGGCCATCGCATATCGAGCAGGATATCGAGGTCTGCCGAGCGGTCCGGGCGCGCGTCGGTTCCGACATGGTGCTGAGCTTCGACCCGTGGGGAACCTACCGCACTTACGAGGAAGCCTACCGCGTCGGGCGCGAGCTCGAACGGCTCGACTTCTACTGGTACGAGCACCCCATGTCGGAGTACCGCGTCGCCGCCTACGAGAAGCTCACGGCGGAGCTCGACATCCCCATCCTATCGCCGGAGATCGCCGCCGGGAGCGTCTACACGCGGGCGGACTGGATCCGTCGGCGCGCGTCCGACATGAGCCGCATCGACGTCCTGCGCGGCGGCATCACGGGCGTCAAGAAGATGGTCTCCATCTGCGAGGCTTACGGCGTCAAGTGCGAGATCCACATGAGCGGCTTCGGGAACCTCCAGATTCTCGGCGCGACGAGCGAGGACACCTGCGAGTACTACGAGCGCGGCCTGCTCGCTCCCGGCGTTGACACGGAGACGCCGCCGCCCTATCTCGAGGCGATCTGCGACCCGATGGACGCCGACGGCTACGTGGCCGTGCCGCAGGAGCCGGGCATGGGGTACCGCATCGTCTGGGACTACATCAACGACAACCGCGTCGTGGAGTAGCCCATGAACCCCCAAGAGCCTTTCCGAGGCATCTTCCCGGTTCTCCAGACGCCGCTGGACGCCGACGGCGCGTTGGACGAAGCGAGCCTCGCCCGCGAAGTGGACTTCTGCGTCCGCGCCGGAGCGCATGGCGTCGTGTTCCCCGTGCTCGGCAGCGAGTACCAGTACCTGACGCGCGATGAAAGATGTCGGCTCGTCGAAGTGGTCGTCGGAGCGGCGGCGAGAAGGATCACCGTCGTCGCGGGCGTGGCAGCGACGAACCGCGAAGAGGCGGTCGAGCACGCGCGTCACGCCGCCGACGCCAGCGCGGACGCCGTCATCGCGCTCCCGCCCGAGACGCGCACCGACAAGCCCCGCGATGAGTTCCGCGCTTACTACGAAGGCATCGCCGAGGCATCGCGGCTTCCGGTGTTCATCCAGCACTCGCACGCGACGATGGATGTCGGGCTCATCTCCGAGCTGCTTGCGTCGGTTGAGAACATCCGCTACGTCAAGGAGGAGATGCACCCCAGCGCCCACAACATCGGGGCGCTCGTGCAGTCGGTCGGCGCGGCGTGCTCCGGCGTGTTTGGCGGCGCGCACAACCGCTGGATGCTCTCGGAGCTTCGCCGAGGCGCGGTCGGGTTCATGCCCGCCGTCGAGGCGGTGGACGTCCACGTTCGCATATGGAACGCCTACATGTCCGGCGACGAGGCGGAGGCGCGGAGGCTGTTCAACAGCCTGCTCCCCTTGCTGAACCTCGTCCTCATCCTGGGGCTGCCCGTGTGCAAGGAGGTCCTCGTGCGGAGGGGCGTCATTTCCTCTGCCGGGATGCGCATGCCCGGTTCGATCCCGCTCGACGAGGAGGACCACCGGGAGCTCGACGCGATCCTCGCCGACGTGTCGCCGCTCTTTACCGTCTAGCACGGCAGGGAGGCAACTTGATGGAGAGATGGTCGGCGGATCGGGCGGCGGCGTGGTACCGCGACCGGGACTGGATCTGTGGGTTCAACTACGTCCCGAGCGTCGCCGTGAACTCGACGGAGATGTGGCAGCAGGAGGCTTTCGACCCGGAGACGATCGACCGCGAGCTCGGTTGGACAGCATCTTTCGGGATGAACGCCTGCCGCGTGTTCATCCAGTACGTCGTCTGGGACGACGACCCAGCGGGCATGTCCAAACGCCTTGGAGAGTTCTTGTCGATCGCCGGCCGTCACGGCATCGCGACGATGCCCGTGCTCTTCGATGACTGCGCGTTCGCCGGAAAGCAGCCCTATCTCGGTCGGCAGGACGAGCCGGTGCCCGGCGTCCACAACAGCGGCTGGACGCCCAGCCCGGGTCACGACCGCATCGCGGATCGGTCGGCGTGGGACCGGCTCGAAGCCTATGTGGCGGAGCTCGTCGGAGCCTTCGCCGACGACGAGCGCATCCTGCTGTGGGACCTCTACAACGAGCCTGGCAACGAACGCATGGGCGACACGAGCCTGCCCTTGGTCCAAGCGTCGTTCCAGTGGGCGAGAAGCGCATCGCCGTCGCAACCACTGTCCGTCGGCGTCTGGACGGACGCCCTGCCCAACCTGAACCGGGCGTCGCTGGAGCTCTCAGACGTCGTCACGTTCCACAACTACGGCGACCTGAACGCGGTCGAAGCGCACATCGGAGTGCTCAGAGAGCACGGCCGGCCGATCATCAACACCGAGTGGCTTCGCCGCACGGGAGGGAGCCACGTCGCGACGCATCTGCCGGTGTTCCGTCGGGAGAAGGTGGGCTGCTTCTGCTGGGGACTGGTGAACGGGCGCATCCAAACGCACTTCCCGTGGGGTTCCCCCCAAGGAGCGCCGGAACCGGACGTCTGGTTCCACGACCTGTTGCGGGCGAACGGCGAGCCCTACGATCCGGCGGAGATCGAGACGTTCCGCGCGGTCGCGTCCCCGTGCGGACGGCGCGCGGGTTCAGCCCGGCAGCCAGTTGATGATGAAGCTCAGGAAGAAGAGCGCGATGATCGGTGAGACGTCCAGCCCGATGCGCATCGTCAGCGGCATCAGCACTTGCCGGATGGGAGCCATGAAGGGGTCGGTGACCCGGTGGAGGAACTCCTGTGCGCGGTAGATGCTCGGATGACCGCTGCCGCCTAGCGTAAACCACGAGAGGAGCACGCTGGCGATGATGAGGCCCTGATATGCCTGAACCGCGAGCCGGACCAGTCGGAAGATCGGGAGAACCGCTTCTATATCCATCGATCCCAGCATACCGGCGAGGCTGGAGACTGTCAAGGTAGACACGGCCGACAACGGCCGAAGCGGGGATGGTGACCCGTCTGGGACTCGAACCCAGGACCACCTGATTAAAAGTCAGATGCTCTTCCGACTGAGCTAACGGGTCATACCGGCAGGGCGACAACCGCGCGGAGGCGCGGCGTCATTTCATGAAGATAGTCTCGTGGCGGGCGGGCCCGACTGACGCCATCGTCACGGGAGCTTCGAGCAACTCCTCGATCCGCGCGATGTAGCTCCGAGCGTTCGCCGGCAGGTCTTCGGGCTTGCGGCACTTCGTCGTGTCCGACAGCCAGCCTGCGTGTTCCTCGTAGATCGGGCGGCACTCCTGCAGCTCGGCAAGAGACGCCGGGAAGTCATCGACGCGCCTGCCACGGCACTCGTAACCGACGCCGATCCGAAGCGTCTCGACGCCGTCCAACACATCTAGCTTGGCGATGGCGAGCTGCGTGAATCCGTTGAGACGCGACGCGAACCGCAACCCGACGATATCGAGCCATCCGCATCGGCGCGGACGACCGGTCGTCGTGCCGTACTCGTTGCCTGCCCGGCGAACCGCTTCGCCGGCCTCAGCGTCCATCTCCGTCGGGAACGGGCCCTCGCCAACGCGCGTCGTGTACGCCTTGACGACGGCGAGCACGTCGTCGATGGCTTGCGCCGGCACGCCCAGCCCTGCGCAGACGCCGCCGACCGTCGTGTTCGAGGACGTGACGAACGGATAGCTGCCGAAGTCGACGTCCAGCAGCGTGCCCTGGGCTCCTTCGAACACGATCACCTTGCCGGTCTGACGCGCCTCGTGCAGAACGCGCGACGTGTCCGTCACGTGAGGCCGCAGGCGGTCGGCGTAGCCGCGGTACCGCTCGAAGAACGCGTCCGCGTCGAACGTCTCGCCAGCGGCAGCCATGCTCGCGGCATGATACGACAGGCTCTGCAAGACTTTCTTCTGGAAGGCGTCGAAGTCCATCAGGTCGCACATGCGGACGCCAGTCACGCGTCGCGCCTTGTCTGCGTAGGCAGGCCCGACGCCGCGACGGGTCGTTCCGAGGCGCGACTTCTGGTTCTCTTCGTTCAGCGCGTCCGCCCAGAGGTGGTACGGCAGAATGAGATGGGCGCGGTCGCTGATGATGAGGTTGTCGCCGATCGCATAGCCCCGCGCGACGTGCGTGTCGATCTCCTCCAGGAGCTTCTCGCACGCGATCACGACGCCGTTGCCGACGACGTTCAGCAGGTTGGGGCGCACAACGCCGGACGGCAGAAGGTGGAACTTGAACGTCTCACCATCCACGACGACCGTGTGTCCCGCGTTGGGACCGCCCTGACCCCGAGCGACGACATCGGCGTGTTCGTCGAGGATATCGACGAACTTGCCCTTGCTCTCGTCGCCCCACTGACTGCCGACGACAAAGGTGTTCCGCATGATGCCATCCAGGGCAGGGCGCGTCGAACGGCAGGAACCGCCTAGCGCTTGGAGAACTGGAACCGCTTGCGGGCGCCGGGACGTCCGGGCTTCTTACGCTCGACCATGCGCGCGTCTCGCGTCAGGAAGCCGTTCGACTTAAGCGCCGGACGCCAGTCGTGGTTGTAGGACTCCAGCGCGCGAGCCAGACCGTGCTGGATCGCTCCAGCCTGACCCGAGTCTCCGCCGCCCTTCACATTCACGAAGACGTCGAACTGCGCCGCGCCCGCGATCGTGCGGAGCGGCTCCTGCGCCAGCATTCGGTGTACTGGCCGCGCGAAGTAGTTGTCGATCTCGCGCCCGTTGACGACGAAGGCACCAGCGCCAGGCCGGATGCGCACGCGCGCGGTTGCCGTCTTCCGTCGCCCGGTTCCCCAAGTGTAATCCGCCATTCGGTGCTCACTCCTGAAATCTCATGCGCAGCGTAGCAGACCTACTCGCCGACCTCGACCGTGCGCGGCGTCTGCGCCTCGTGCGGATGCTGCGAGCCCGCGTAGACGCGGATGCGGGTGCGCATGTCGTCTCCGAGGCTCGTGTGGGGCAGCATGCCGACGATCGCCCGGCGCACGACATCTGCCGGGTCTCGTTCCAGCATCTCATCGAGCATCACGCTGCGCAGCCCGCCCATGTAGGACGTATGACGGCGGTACAGCTTCTGCTCGCGTTTCCGCCCGGTGATTCGGATACGCTCCGCGTTGATCACGATCACGTTGTCGCCCATGTTGACATTGGGCGTGAAGGTCGGCTTGTGCTTGCCGCGTAGGATCGCCGCGACCTGCGACGCCAGACGGCCCAACGTCTTGCCCGCCGCATCGACGACGACCCACTCGGACGACGCCGTCGCCACGTGCGACCGTCGCCGGCGGTAGCCGCCATCTTTCTCCGCAAACTGGTCGTTCAGCATCGCCCTCAGCTTCTTCCGGTCGTTCGATATCGGATTGCAGACATACGGATACTCACGCAAGAGCCAATGCTAACACCCGAGAAATGGCGGGTCAAGCGGATCGGCGGGATCGCGCGTTGCACACCGGGGCACGCGACGGCCCACTCAATGGGCGATGTTGTCCACGACTGCCAAATCGCGCCAAACGCGTGACCGCGCGCAGGTTGTCTCGACTCCGGTCGCGCGGTAACATGGAGGCAATGCGTTTGGGCGCGACCGGATACGGAGCGACTCCCCGCCGGTGAGGCACAGCGCGCGAACGGTTCTACCAAGTCAAGCTGGACAGGCTGAGATACTTCGACTGTGAGGGCGCTACCCATGAGACGCAGACGCCGACAGAGCACGGGCTCTACGGGAGCCATCCGGAGCCTTCCCGTGTTGGGTTTGCGCGAGCGCGTGATCCTGCCTCTCGGAATACCGTCCAAACCGCCCCTTTGGGCGGCGCGAAAGCAGAGCATCAACGCTGTCCGCAGGGCGATCGAGGGCGACGGCGAGGTTCTGCTGCTCACTCAGCGAAGTGCCGACGAGGACCCGTCCGTTAACGACTTTTTCGAAGTCGGATCCGTTGCCACCGTGCTTGAGTCCCTTGAGACCAAGAACGGCGAAATCAAGATCATTGTCGAAAGCTATGCGCGCGCCATCGTCCTCGGGCTGGAGTTCGAGGAAGACCTGCTGGTCGCCCGCGTCCGTGTGATAAAGGAACCTGTGGTCGAGGGCGAGGATGTCGAAGCTCTCATGCGATCGCTGCTGTCCACGCTCGAGAAGTACTACGCCCGCACCAAACGACATATCCCGACCGAGGACCAAGCCCTTCTGGTCAACGAAACGCGCCCGGGTCAGTTAGCGGACCTCGTCGCGCACTACGGCGGACAGAAGGACCCCAAGAACCTCAACTTCACGCACGAGCAGTTGCAGCAGGTCCTCGACGTCATCGAGCCGCGCGCGCGCCTCGAGCTGGTTCAGGGCATGATCAAGGACCTTCTCGATGTGATCGATATCGAGGAGAAGCTGGAAGACCAAGTCAAGACGCAGGTCCAGCGCACCCAGCGCGAGTACTACCTGAGCGAGAAGCTCAAGGCGATCCAGAAGGAACTCGGACGAGGCGGTGACGGGAGCGATACCGAAGAGCTCCGCGAGCGCGTCAAGTCAGCCGGCATGTCGGAGGAAGCCCAAGAGAAGGCGTTGAAGGAGGTGGATCGACTCGACCAGATGCCTCCGATGTCCGCCGAAGCCGGCGTCATTCGCAGCTACGTGGACTGGCTCCTCGCGTTGCCGTGGGCGGAATCGACCGAGACGCAGATCGACGTCGACGCCGCAGCGAAGATGCTGGATGAAGACCACTACGGGCTCGACAAGGTCAAGGAACGCATTCTCGAGTATCTTGCGGTTCTGAAGCTGGTGGACAAGATCCGAGGACCGATCCTGTGCTTCGTCGGACCCCCCGGTGTCGGCAAGACGTCCCTGGGGCGCTCCATCGCTCGAGTCACAGGACGGAACTTCGTCCGCATGTCGCTCGGCGGCGTCCGCGATGAGGCGGAAATCCGCGGTCATCGGCGCACGTACATCGGTTCCATGCCGGGACGCATCATGCAGGGGATCCGGGACGCCCGCTCGCGCAACCCGCTCTTCCTGCTCGATGAAGTCGACAAGATGAGCATGGATTTCCGGGGCGACCCCTCTGCCGCCCTGCTCGAAGTCCTCGACCCGGAACAGAACGCGTCGTTCCGCGACCATTACCTCGATGTCGCGTTCGACCTCTCCAACGTGATGTTCCTAACGACCGCGAACGTCCTGCCTGCGATCCCGCCGCCGCTCCGCGACCGCATGGAGGTCATCGAGATCCCCGGCTACACGGAGTACGAGAAGCGGAATATCGCCAGGCAGTTCCTGATCCCCAAGCAGATCGAGAGCCACGGGTTGACCTCCGAGCAGATCGGGTTCACCGACGGCGCGGTGACCGACATGATCACGCTCTACACGCGCGAGGCTGGCGTCCGCAACCTGGAGCGCGAGATCACCAACGTCTGTCGCAAGGTAGCGCGTCGCATCGTCGCGACGACGGAGAACAACGCCAAGCGACCGTCCAAAGGGAACGGGCGAGCCGTCCGCATCTCCAGTCGTGGGCTGCGTCAGCTCCTCGGTGCTCCCAAGTTTCTGCCGTCGAAGGCTGAGGAGCAGGACAGCGTCGGCGTGGCGACCGGCTTGGTCTACACGCAGGTCGGCGGAGACGTCATCTCGATCGAGACATCGCTCATGCCGAGCGACGGCAAGCTCAAACTGACGCTCACCGGTCAACTCGGCGACGTGATGCAGGAGTCCGCCCAGACGGCGTTCAGCTACATCCGCACGCGCGCCGCAGCCCTCGGACTGAGCGACTTCGAGTTCACCAACTGGGAAATGCACATCCACGTCCCGGAGGGGGCGACGCCCAAGGAGGGCCCGTCCGCCGGGATCACCCTCTGCACGGCGATGATCTCCGCGCTGACGGGCAAGCCGGTCCGCAAGGATGTCGCCATGACCGGCGAGATCACGCTGCGGGGTCGGGTTCTGCCCATCGGCGGACTCAAGGAGAAGCTCCTCGCGGCGCATCGCACCGGGATCCGGACGATTGTCATCCCCGGCGAGAACGCCAAGGACCTGGACGAGCTCCCACCGTCGGTCCGTCGCGCGATGTCCATCCATCCCGTCGAGCACATGGATGCGGTCCTGGAGATCGCGTTCCGCGACGGCTTCCATCCGATCAGTCCGGACACGACTCCGGCAGAACACGACACGGAGATTCCGGTTTCCCCGCCCGTGGTTCACGATTCGGTCCCATCCAGCGCGCGTTGATGTTGAGTCACGACCCCGCGCCGCTTTCGGAATGTGGCTCGCGACATCGACTACGGTCTTGGGCGCGGCGTCATTCCTCCGGTCGGCGTGCATGGCGTGCCATTGTCGCGCTGCTCGTCTCGCTCGGCTTCCTGGCTTCCTGGGGAGCCCGTGCCGCCTCAGACAGTTTTCGCGTTCTCACATCCTCCGACCAATCGCTCACGCTCGCGTTCGAGTTGGGTCCGTTGGGAACCGGGCTCGATTCCAGCGGTCACGCGACGCTCTCCTTTCCGGGCGCGGTGTACCACTACCACTCGGACGGCGAGGAATCCCACGACGCGACCTCGTTGCCGGTCGCCGCATCGATCATCGCCATGCCGCCCGACGGGATTCCGTCCATCGCCCTTCTCAGCGAGGAATCGGAGACACTTCGTCCGGAAGAGCTCGCTCGGAGTTCCGACCAACCCGTATTGGAACTGAGCCACTCGGTTCCCACGACACGCGAACCGTTGCTCGACGTGTTCGTGCTCGGCTACTCGCGCGACCGCTACCTCGCTCGTGTCGAGGTCCGCGCCGTGCGCTCAGACGGAGCCGCAGTACGCGTCACACGCCGGTGTCAGGTTCGGATCGACTTCGCGTCCCCCCGCGCCGCTCCCTCGTTCGCGACTCGCACGCCGCCGCGCGCCGACGCGTTCGACGCGATGCACCACGACCTTCTCGTCAACGACGCCCAGTCGGGCCGGTGGCGGCGCATCCCGTCGGTTCCGAGCGCCCCTGCTCTGGTGGCGGGTGATCCGAACGCGAGGGTGCGCGTCGAAGTGAGCCGCAACGGACTCTATCGGGTCACAGGCAACGACCTTCAGCGCATCGGCGTCGCGATTGGCGGCATGTCCGTGCCCACGATCCGCATGTTCGCCGGGGGCGTCGAGCAGTCGATTGACGTGATCGACGACGGCGACGGCGTGCTGGGTCCGAGCGATGAGATCATCTTCTACGGGCAAGCGCCCAGACCGAACCGCTACACGCGGTCGTCGGCGTACTTCATCACCTGGGGCGACCGACCCGGACGGCGACCGACCGATGTCGACGGGCAGCCTCGGTCGCGCACGCCACAGATTCCCGTCGCCTACCGCGCTGCCGAGATGTTCGAGCAGGACCGCATCCACGACAATCTGCCGGATGTCAGCGGCGACAACGTCGATCACTATTTCTGGACGGGCTTCACCGGCGGTGTCGGAGACGTCCGCCGATCCGACAAGCGTTTCGACGTGCGCGCTCCGCAAGAGGCGAACTTCATCCCCCGGCTGGCGGTCCTGCGCGTTGCGCTGCAAGGCGGAACCAATCTGAGCGGCAGGCAGTCGCATGTGATGGAGTTCGTCGTCGGGGCGAAGGCGATTGGCGAGACCCGGTGGGACGGTCCCCTGCCCCGCTTCGTCGAGATCGAGTTCCCGCAGGACTATGTCGCTGCTGAGACCGCCATCACGATGCGCTGTGTCG
This sequence comes from Candidatus Poribacteria bacterium, assembly GCA_016866785.1. Lineage (NCBI taxonomy): Bacteria > Candidatus Poribacteria > Candidatus Poribacteria bacterium. The sequence continues at coordinate 13,583 of VGLH01000022.1, read as the reverse complement.
ATCGCAACCAGACTATCGACTCGGCCGGCGTGTTCGACATTCTGCTCGATTGGTTCGAGCTCGACTACTGGCGGCAGTTCCGGGCATCTCCCGGTGGGATTCACATCTCGTCGGTCGTGTTCCCGGAGCTCGCTCCCGGTCCCGTCCAGTACAACGTGCGCGGCGTCTCGGGATCGGACATCTCCGTCTACCAGCTCGGAGACGCGGGCCTCGTCACGCGGGTACTCAAACCTTCGACGGAGCCGGACCCCGACGGCGGAACGCGCGTTACGTTCGAAGACATCCACGCCGTACCGGCCGAGTTCTTCGTTGCAGCTCGGTCCGACTTCTACAGGCCCGATGCTCTGCGGGTCGCTCCGGATGCCGGTCTGCTCAGCCCGGTGAACGCCGCCGATTACCTCATCATCGCCCATTCGGACTTCATCGCGGGGTCGCAGGAACTGGCGAAGTTCCGCGCATCGAAGGGCATGCGGACCAAGGTTGTCAACGTCGAAGACGTCTACAACGATTTCGGACACGGTACTCCGACGCCCATCGCTATCCAGAGCTTCCTGAGATACGCCTTGCAGGTCTGGGGAACACCGCCCACCTACGTCGTCCTCATCGGCGATGGACACTATGACTACAAAGGAGCCGAGCTGGCGTTCTATCAGGACATCGGTCAGGCGCCGAACCTGTACCAGAACTTCGTTCCGACGTTCCACTCCTGGTCCATCCCGTACGGCGAGACGTCGATGGACCATCGGTTCGTCACCGTTCACGGAGACGACGCGCTGCCCGACATGTTCATCGGGCGCATCCCCGTCCAGCGAGCGTCGGAGCTCTCGGAGATCGTGAGCAAGATCATCGCCTTCGAGACGAACACCGTCGCGGGTCCGTGGCAGAGCCGGATCGTCCAGATCGCCGATGACGACGCGACCAATCCGGGCGACCGCATCTTCCAGGACAGCCGCGAAGAACTCATCAAGGGCGTCATCCCGCCAGCGTTCGACGTGCAACCGATCTTCCTCAAGGTCATCGGGAGCTCGCTCCGCACCAAAGAGACAATCCGTAAGTCCGTACAGGACGGCGCGCTCGTCGTCGAGTACTCGGGGCATGGCGGGCGAGGAAACTGGGCGGACGAGGACATCCTGCGCTACAGCGACGTGCCGTCGATGGTGAACGACAACCGGCAGCCGCTCATCGTCGCGACGACGTGCGAGATGAACTTCTTCGACAAACCGGAGCGCGTCGGCGATCGCTCGCTGGGCGAGGAGTTCATGATGGGAGCCAATCGCGGAGCCATCGCGACCATCGGCGCGACGCGACTGACGTTTGCCATCTGCAACCGCGAGTTCGACCGGTTCCTGTTCCCGGCTCTGCTGGTCGGCACGGACCTGACGCTCGGCGGCATCATGACCCTCGCCAAGATCCGAAACATCAAGGACTACACGTCGATCCAGTGCTTGACGGGTCTGGAGCAGTACACGCTCTTCGGCGATCCCGCGACGCGGCTGCCGCGGCCCCGGTTCCGCGCCGACTTGGTTCTGGACAGCGTCGCTCTCGACCCGGGAGAGCAAGTGCGCGTCCGCCAGGGGTCGGTTGCCGAGGACACGACCGGAGCGAAAGCATCGACGTTCGACGGTCAGGCGACGTTCACAGTCACCTGGCCCAACAACTTCGACGCATCTCCCGAGAACGACTTGCCGCTCGCCCAGGCGCAGCGACCAGTGGTCGGCGGCGAGTTCGGCGACGCGGCGTTCACCGTCCCGGCGGGCGCGATGCCGGGCGAAGGGGTTCTCCGCCTCTACGCGCGATCCGGAGCGCGGTCTGCAATCGGCGGCATCCGGTTCTCGGTGCGCCAGTCGAAGATTCTGAGCGTCACCCATGCCCCCGTGCGTCCGACGTTGGCGGACACCGACCTGACCCTCGTGGTCCAACTGGCGAACCCGCAGGGGGCGGCGGGAGTCGGAAGCGTCGTCGTCGATTGGTGGAACACGACGGACTACAAGAACCGAACCCTCGAACTCGGGCACGTCGGCGGTCTTCGCTACACGAACCGGGAGCGCATCGCCCTTCCGGGCCCGGGAGGACGCATCCGCTACTCGATCACGGTGACGGACACGAACGGCCGACAGATCACCACCGACGCGGTCTCCGTCCAGATGCCCATCGGGCCCGATCTGGCAATCGCCCAGATCGGACGGACTGGGTTCCCCCAGCTCTACTACGGCTTCGACCGCGCGCTCGACAAGTGGGCGTTCCGAGTTCGCATCGCCAATCACGGCGACGAACGTCCGACTGTGTCCGTCCCAGTCGTCTTGGTGTCGAGCGCTGCCGACCGTAACGGCGACGGAATCCTCGACCCCGAGGCGACCGTCCTGTCTCAGGGGTCCATCGGGCTGGGCGCGTGGGTGGCATCGTCAGAAACCGGCGTCTTCGAATACGCAGAGGTCGTCTTGCCGCTCCAGTCGCCGTTGCTTTCGGGAGTCCACGACATCACCGTGTGGGTGGACCCTGAGATGACCACGGACCCTCACGACGACGGCAAGATGGGACAGGTGCGCGAGCCTGGCGACCGCGAGCTGCTGGACAACCGGACGACCAAGCCCTTTGAAGTCAACGACTTCTTCGTCGGCACAACGGATGTAGACGCCTTCAGCCGGGACCGCACGCTGGTGATGCACGTGCCAGCAGATGCCGCCCCAGCCACCGCGCTGTCCATCGCGCTCGAGACGCCTCCCAACGCGCCGAGGCTGGACAATCCGTCGGCGCCATTCGGTCGCGTCGCGCTGCCGCGCCTCGCGAATCGGGGTCAAACTGCGTTCCGAGTCGGGATGCAGTCGGGAGACGAAGAGTTCCTTCGCGACATCCCGATGGAGCTGGCGTTCGACGAGCAGGCGATTGTCGAGCGCGTCGCTCAGCTCTTGGCTCTGCCCGCGAGCCAGGGCGACTGGACTTCGATCCAGCGCGCGCTGCACAAGAGGACGGTCGATGAGGTCATATCCCATATCAGCGCGTACCGGTGGCTGGAGGGACCTCAGGCGTGGAAACGGCTCGAATCGAAGGTGGTCGTTGATGACGCCGGTCAGCGACAGACCGTCTTGCATACCGCTCCGGCGGAACCCAACCGCGCGGCGGAACGCGGCTTGCGCATCAAGGAACTGGTGGTCGATGCGACGAGCACGCCCACCGGCGCCTGGACAATCGTCTTCGTCAGCGCGCAAGAGTACATGATGTTTTTCCGCCCGTTCGGGGGATCGTCGTACCAGCAGTTGAGGGCGCGCGGCAAGCTCGACCAGCCCTACTCCGAGCCGTCCCTCGCCCTGCGGCGACTCGTTGTGACGACGGCTCCGACATCCAGCGACTCGGAGCTCGTGCCGGCGGCTCCGGAGTACGGCGATACGATCACCTTCGAGACGCAGCTCAGTCGAGACGAAGGCGTGGTCGGCGTCAACGTGCGCGACGTCAACGCCGGCGACGGTGCGGCGACCATCGCGCTGCGGAGCAATGTCGATAAGCAGAACGCGCCATACGGCGACTGGCTCGTATTCGTCACCGGAGATCGGCAGTACGAGGTCCGCGACGGGCGCGGCGAGGTAGCGCGTTACGCATCCGGTCAGCTCATCGACAACGGCGAGATCGGACGGCTCTTCGTGCTGAGCAACCTCGGTCTCAACATCACGGTTCTCGAAGGATCGCGCCCGTTCCGGTTCGGGGACGTGTTCCGAGTGCGGGTCGGGCTCGTGCCCACGCTCCGCTCGACGACCCGAACGACGGGCATCTTCTCGCTCCTCGAAGACCGAGACCGTCGAGCCCCGTCGGTGCGTCTCTTCGTCAACAACGAGACGCCCAAAGTCGGCTCCGTGATCCCGCCGCGACCCACGATCACGTGCCTCGTGAGCGACCAGAACGGCGTCGACGTCGACTCGTTCACCATCGAGGTGCGTCGCCAGGACGAGGCGTCATTCACCTCGGTGCCTCGCGACCAGATCACCGTCAACCCGATCCCGATCGAGACCACTTCGTTCCGGTACCGCCCGATCTTCTACATCGGCACGTACATCCTGCGCATCACCGTCAAGGACTTGGCGGGGCTCCACGCATCGGACAACGGGAACCCGTACGTCGATTTCGTCTTCTCGGTCGATGAGAATCCCGACCTCGATCCGCCCAAGCTCGCGCTCGCCGCGTCCGCCGGGCCCGTCCATGACGGCGACGTGCTCGACTACTCGCCCAAGCAGTTCTCGATCTCGATGACCGATAGCCACGCGCTCGACCTGTCGACGCTCAACATCGCGCTGGTTCCGTCGGGACAGGAGCGAATCCCATTCACCGCCGCCGACTTCGCCATCGAGTTCGACCGCACGCAGCCGGATCGCGCGCGCGTGCTGCTGCCAGCCGATCTGCCGAACGGCTCTTACGACCTGTACGTGGATATCGCGGATACGAGCACGAACGTCGCCTCGTTGGGCCCCGACCCCAAGACGCCGGTGCGCTTCACCATCGATGAGCCGGTTCGCCTTATCGGAACCGTTCTGCCCGCCCCGAACCCGATACGCGACGACACCTACTTCACCTACTCGCTGAACCAGCCTGCCAACGATGTCTCGATCCGCATCTACTCGGTGTCGGGACGCCTCGTGCGGATCATCGAGAGCGCATCCGCGAGACGCGGATACAACGAGACGTACTGGGACGGGCGCGACTCCGGCGGGAAACGCCTCGCCAACGGAACCTACTTTTTCCGCATGCGAGTCGAGTCGGAGGGCGGCAGGGAAGACCGCACCGGCAAGATGGCGATCCTGCGTTAGCCGGTTGACGCGCTATTCGAGGACGTACCCGAACTCCGTCGGAACTTCGATGGATCGCACCACGGCTCTGCCCGATTGCTCCACGAACCGGTCGAGAATACGCTTCTCGCGCCCACGGATCGACGTGTGTCGCGCCATGGCTCCGCAGTTGGCGGTGACGATGAGACGCCTTGCCGGCACGGAGGCGAGGTCGCCCAACCGGTCGGGCTCGCTCCGCGCCATGACGGGCACCAGCTTGAGCAGGAGCCCGATGTCGAAGGAGCACTGAAAGTCGGACCATGGGCGCTCGCCGATCCGCTCCCGACGCGGTTCCAAGCCCGACCAGCCCGTCGCCCGGGCATACGCCTCCAACGCGCGGATACACGCGGCGTCGCGGTCCATGGCGACGTAGCGCGTGATTCGAGCCATCCACCCCGGAGACAGTGACAGCGGGAAGCATCCGCACCCGACGTCGATAACTGTGCAGGCTGCGTCCATCTCCTCGTCGATCTGGGCGAGGAACGCGTCGAGGTGTGGTTCCCGTTCCGCCGTCGAGACGTGCCGGCGGCGGAGCTCGGTCGCAAGCGCTTCGACCGAAGCCGGCGGCTCGCGCTCTTCTGCGTCAGCCAGCGCGTCGATGAGCGCCGCGAACGCCTCGTCGTCTTCGCGGTAACGCCGGAGGGCATAGTAGACCGCGCGCCTTGCCGCCTTCACGAAGGCTCGATAGGCAGCCGTCCGCCGGACGGATGACTCGTCGCCCGCCGACGCGATCTGTTGGCGAAGATCGAGCCTCGTGTCGAGGCATGCGCGCACGATGGACGCTGCCCGCTCCGCGCTGATGCGGTAGGCGTCGCAGATTGCGGCGGATTCCCGCTCCACGACCGCGTCGAACCGTTCGTCTACCGCCATGTCGCCGGCAGGCGGCTTTCTGGGAACCATCGTCCGTGTTCCTCAGCAAGGTCTTCGACGTAGCTGGGAAGCTCGCCGCTCCGGTGGAGCTCGGCGGTGCGCCGCAGTACGGAGAGAATCGTCCACAGGTTGTGCTGCGCCAGGGCGCGGACGTCTTGGTGGACCGCCTCCGAGCCCATCGCATCGCAGTGAGGGCACTTGCAGGCGATCTCGGCTGGGAGTCCGCCCGAGGGGAAAGCTCCCACGCGCGTCATGTACCACCCGTCGCGGGCGTAGTGGATGTAGGACGACGAATCGAACACATCGCAGCCCCACAGCGAGTAGAACGGCAGCTCGACCGGGTCTCCCGCGCCGAACAGATGGACGGGAACCGTCTCGCCCAGGATGCCACGCGCCTGCTGGATCACGGCGCGCGCGAACGACAGGTCGTGGCCCTTCGTGAAGAACGGGACGAGGCTGCCGAGGGCGACGTACCGGCATCCCATGGCAGCCAACGCCGTTACCGAGCGTTCGCGCAGGTCGAGGAACCGCCCTCCCTGCTGCACGCCGGCGACCGTCGCGTCCGGCGCGATTTCCATGGCTTGCTCGATCCGCCGCAGGGTCGCGTCCAGTTTCTTGCTGGCGACCGACCGGGGTTCCCCAGGGGAGGTCACCAAGTCGAGCGGGGCGACCACATCGGCGCTGATGCCGTCCTGGAACCGAACGATGACGCGGTTGTCGAGCAGGAGAGGGCGTGTGAACCCCTGGAATGCGCCGGAATCGGTCACGACGAGCCCGTCGAATCCGATCAGGGCGTGGACGCCCAGTTCGAGCGCCCGCGCCCGGAGCGCCCGGTCTCGGTAGAGGAAGAAGGCATTCGTGATGAGTCCGCGTACGCCGAACCCACCTGCGAGTTCGTTTGTAGAGATGAACTCGTTGCCGTGCTGGTAGACGGGCAGAAACAGCGGAGTCTCGAATACGACCCCGCGCTTCGATGCGACGGTGGGCAACGTGGAACACCTGATCGTTACGGGACAGCGACCGCGCTCCTTGCCACACTCCTTGCCGCCAAGAGAGTGGCAACGGTGAGGTCGGGTCGCGCGTAGTTACCAACGCGGGATCGTCGACGGGCACGACCCGACGCCTCTCACGAACTCGGACTCAGCAATGCTCGACAGCCTCGTCTACGAGATCATGACGACGGATCAGACGTCCGCGACGGTCGATGTGCGCTCCGTGCGCGGCACGATGTCGTGGCAGCATATCGCGCGCGTCAGCCGGCTGGTCCACGAGGAGCCGGTTCCCGGTGGTATCGACTTGTCCGTCGGGGCGGACCGTGTCGGCTACCAGGAGCGCCTGCGACGACTCATGCGAGGCGTCGCCGCCGAAGCCTTCATCGCGCTGCAGGCGCGGCACGCGCTCGGAGCCGGGATCGATTGGCTGCTCCTCAACATGCCCGACACCGATCACGCCTTCCTCTTCTCGACCCGGAAGCAGGAGCGCCTCGCGGATTCACTCGGCTCGGATGCCGGTGTCGTCCGGCTCGGGACGAGCAGCGCGTTCCTGCTGACGGATCGTCGGATCGCAGAAGACGACGCCTACTGCGTCCGTCTCCACTCCTTCAAGGTGTTCGTGCGCTTCGAACTGGATTCCCGAGCCGCCCGCGCCTACATGAGCGACTTCGTGCGCACCAGCGCGGGTCACGGCGGCATCCGCGTCGGCGCGGACGAGGCGATCCACTATCTCAGATCGCTGACGCTCGGACTGCGTCCCTCGTCGCACACGAACACCATCGCCGCCAAGCTCCCGCCCGTGCAGGGATGGGACATCGCGTCAACCCGCGACGACTCCGGCTCGCCGATGGATATTCCTCGACCCGCGTTCCCCGCCGACATCCGTCGCTCGCTCCTGACGCGCCCGGAACCATCGCCGCCCGCGACACCTGCCAACGGCAGCGAGAAAAGCCTCGATGTGCCGGAGCAGTGCCCCGTCTGCGGCGGCAAGCTCTTCCACCTGTCCGCGAAGGACGCGTTCTGCTCCGGCTGCGACTGGACCAACCTCAAGCCGCTCGCGCCCCGAAACCCCGGTTCGGGACGCTCTCAGCTTCCTTCGGGCTAGTACGCAGCGCGTAGCTCTGCCCACGTCGTCGCCGCTTTGCCAGCCGGATCGACCGCCTGCGGAGCCGAGTCGAACGTCAGCGTGCCGAACTGCGACGCCGCCTTCGCCGCGCCGATTCCCGACGACCATTCGACCCATCCCAGACGATCCGCGCCGTCGTTGGCGTTCACCATGTCGGAGTAGCCCATCTTCGCCTTAGGGTTCTCCTTCACGTACGCGGTCAGCTTCTGCTTCGGCTTGTGCATCGTGATGACGACGGCGGTCTCGTAGTAGGTCTTCTTCGCTCCGTCCTCCCGCACGATCTTGATCGAAGTGAACTCGATGTTGCCCGGACTCGCCCAGGCGTTCTGCAGCACCGCCTTGTCCTGGAGCGCATAGCCCCACTCGACGTCGTCCGGGGAGTTGTCGAACGAGTCGTACTCCAGGTCCATCCGATGCTGGGGCGAGTCGCCCTTCCACAGGTTCACGGCGTCGGGCACGACGGCTTTGGGCACCGCGTGCGTCTCGTCGTCCACTTCGATGGCGGTATAGAGGTAGTTATCATCCCAGAGAACTGCGGACTTGGCTCCGAAGCCCTTGGGTCGGTTCGCGCCGCCCGCGAAGACGTCCATCTCCTGCCAGTCGGCGCCCTTCCAGGCGGCGTCGTCCAACGCGCCATCCACCTTCGGAGTTCCGCGACGCGCGACACGGTTGTACTTCGGGTTCGCTGCGAACGCGTCCATCGCCACCGAGGCGCTTCCCGCGATCAGCAGGGCGAGAACACCCAACGACGCGATGCGAATGCCCGTCCTCATGGTGAGTCCTCCGCTCCAAGCGTAAGCTAGCTTCCGTGAACCGACCGAATCTCTTTGAGCGCAGTATAGTGTTCGCCTAGCCGTCCGGCAACGCGAGCTTGACCGCCCGGCAGTGCTCTGATATCGTCCGCTCGTTCCACGGCGGGCGACGCAGGCGGTTCAAGAGGAAGGGCAAGGACCATGGCAGGTGTCAACCAATCGATCTGCTTCGGATGCTTCCGGCGCGGCGATGCGACGCCCGAGCAGGTGATCAAAGAAGCGGCGAAGATCGGCTTCAAGTCGGTCGAAATGCTCGGCAAGGAGCACTGGGGCGCGGTTCGCGACGCCGGCATGGTCGTCGCCATCATCGGCGGACACGGAACCCTCACCGACGGGCTGAACAAGCGCGCGAACCACGACCGCATCGAGGACGAGCTCTCGCGCAACATCGAGGTGGCGGCGTCGAACGCGATTCCGTCGCTCATCGCGTTCAGCGGGAACCGCAACGGGCCCCCAGACGACGAGGGCGTGGCGATCTGCGCCGAAGGGCTCAACCGGGTCAAAGGGCTCGCGGAAGCTAAGGGCGTGAACATCTGCGTCGAGCTGCTCAACAGCAAGGTCGATCACCCGGACTACCAGTGCGACCACACAACGTGGGGCGTCGAGCTCTGCAAGGCAGTCGACTCGCCGCGCGTCAAGCTTCTCTACGACATCTACCACATGCAGATCATGGAAGGCGATCTCATCCGAACGATCCGAGACAGCATCGCCCACATCGGGCACTTCCACACGGCTGGGAACCCGGGTCGCCGAGACATGGACGAGACGCAGGAGATCTACTACCCGCCCGTCATGCAGGCGATTGCCGCATCCGGCTACACGGGGTATGTAGGTCACGAGTTCGGTCCCAAAGGCGAGCCGCTCGCCGCGATGCGCGCCGCCTACGATCTCTGCAACGTCACGGCTTAGCGTCGTCGGACACGACGACAACAGACGCCCTCCCGGTCCTGGGAGGGCGTTCGCGTTCGAGGCGTCCATGTTCCGGCTCATCCGCTTCGGCGCGCGATGGTCGATGGCGCTTGCGCTGTCGGCGTGGAGTCTGACGCTCGGACTGGCATTCCGGCGTTCTCGCGCCCTTCTGGACGCCATCGTGCGACATTTCGGCTGGGAGCGCCTGCTCGGCGAGTCCATCTCCCCGCGACTGCCCACCGCCACGCTGGAGAGCCTGTTTCCGGAGCTGGATGCGCCGATGGTGCTGGCGACTCCGCGCGACGGCAACATCGCGCCGCTCGAGCTCGCTGCCATCTGCGCCCTGGTGCGCGCGCGCAAGCCACGGGCGGTCTTCGAGATCGGCACATTCGACGGACGTACGACCGCGAACCTGGCGCGCAACAGCCCGCCGGACGCCGTCGTCTACACGCTCGACCTCACCCCTGGAGCGGATGCGAGCGGCGACCTCGCGCCCGGCGACGCGGCTTACGCCCGCAAGTCACATGTCGGCGCGCGGCTCACCGAGGTCGATACGGCGACACGGACGAAGATCGTCCAGCTCTACGGCGATTCGGCAATCTTCGACTTTTCGCCCTATGCCGGTTCCATCGACTTCGTGTTCGTCGACGGCTCCCACCACGAGGACTACGTCCGCAACGATACGGCGAAGGCGCTCGAACTCGTGGCTCTCGGCGGCATGGTCGTCTGGCACGACTACGCGAACGCGCACTGGCTCGGCGTCACCCGCGCGCTGGACGATCTGAGCTCCGACCCTCGCCTGTCGCGAGCGCGGCACATCGCTGGAACCACGCTCGTCGTCTGCGAGGTGGCTACCGGCTGAGCGCCTCGCGTCGCCGCTCGTTCGACCGGGCGAAGTACGCGTCCACCGGTTCCAGCTCGAACTCACGGACGATGTCCCTCGCCGTCACGCTGGCGTGGTGCGACGTCAGTACGAACTGCGCCTCCGGCGACAGGATGTCCAGTTCGACCTGCGCGCCGTACTTCGCCTTGATCGCCTCCCACTTGGCGCAGTTCTCATCGATGTGGCAACGGACGTAGTCGAGGTTGATCTGGAGCGAGATGATCGGCTCGTAGGCGTCCGATTGCTCGACGACGGTTCCCAGCGGATCGACGATGACGCTTCCCTCTCCGGGCGTCGCGGACGCGAAGAACACGCCGAAGTCGAACGCCCAGATGCGGGTCTGGAGCCCGCCGCGGTACATCGACGGGAAGCAGACGAGCTCGACGCCGTTGGCGCTCAAGCCTTCGATCACGTCTCGGAAGTTGAGGTCGAAGCAGATGGCGCATCCGACGCGTCCGAAGTCCGTCTCGAACACGTGGGCTTCGGTTCCCGGCGTGATGCCGACCCTCAACTCGCTGACGGTCGGGTGGATCTTGTCGTAGATGCCGGCGATGCCGCCCTTCCGGTCGATCAGGATCGCCGAGTTGTGGGTACGGCTCCCGTCTCTGCGGACGATGGGGCAGACGATGTGGGTCGCATGGACGCGCGCGCGGTCTGCGATCCGATCGAAGGTCGGGCCCGGAGCGGGCTCCGCCGTGCGGAACCAGTCCTCGCTGCTGCACCCAAGACCCGTGAAGGTCTCCGGCAAGACGATCAGATCGGGGCGGTCGGCTGCCGCGCGGTCGATCATGCGCACGGCGCGCTCGACCGCGTTGTTCACACGCTCCGCCACCGTCGAGCCCGAGGACCCTCCCACCGAAATCGTTGTGATCCGCGCATAGCGCGCCATGTCGTCCCTGCCTTTCGCGTTGATCAGCCGCCGGAACAGCACATCGCTCGTATCTCGCCGAACTCGTGCTCGAGCTTGCCCCAGGTTCCGCCGCCGTCCGCGCTCCGGTACACCTGCCCCAGAACGGAATAAGCGTACATCCACCGACCCAGCGAGGCGAACGCCCAGATCGTGCTGTTGGCGGTCGCGTGGATCGGTACCAGCTCCCACGAATCGCCCGCGTCGCGCGAGCGATAGATTGACCCCGTGCTTCCAGGCGGGGCATCGCCGACGCCGACATACAGCGTCGAAGAGTCTTCCGGCGGGACGGCGAGCCCGCGACAGTAGTTCGTGCGGAAATGCTCCCGGATGTTCAAGGGAACCCACGTGGCGCCGTCGTCGCGACTTCGGTAGATCTCGTGGTTCGTCGCGCAGATGAGCGTACCATCGCCGAGGAACGCGATGTCGTGAATATCCGCCGTCGCCAGCGGGTCGGGACCGATGCGATGCCACGTGTTCCCGCCGTCCGTCGAGCGTCGGGGTCCATCGACCTCGATTCCGGCAAAGACGAGCTGCGGTTTAGTCGGATGCGGCACGAAGCACGTTGTCCTCGTCACCATCGAGCCGCCGAAGCACGACTGCGCGATGGGGTCGCCAGCGCATTCCTGCCACTGGCTGCCGCCATCCCGCGAGACGTAAAGCGCGCTCGGGCAGGTTCCAGCGAAGGCAATCGCCGGATCGTGCGGGCTGAACGCCAGGCTCCACGTCTGCTTGCCGTCCATGGGCGACGGCACGTGCTCCCACCGTATGCCGTCTGACGACCGGTAGAGCCCATTGTCCGTGCCAGCCAGCATGCTGCCGGTCGGCACATGAGCCAGCGACCGCACGTTGTTTTCGAACCACATTCCTTGCGCGACGCGCCGGAACGACTCTCCGCCGTCGTCGCTTCGCCAAACGCTCTCCCCGATCGTCCCGATATGCACGATAGGCGCTGTACTTCTCACCGGTTCGCCTCCTTCTGTGCTAGAACACCTGGCGGGCACATGATGCGCGATCCATCCGCCGCGTGGAAGCGACGTCTCGCGCCGAGGTTGCCGGACAGTGCCCGGGCGCGTACCATGGAACCATGCTCAGGAACCGGCTGGCGGCGGCTGTTCTCGCGCTTCTCCTGTCGACGGCATCCGCCGCCGGATGGCGTCTGCCGCAAACAGAGACGCTCCACTACACGGTGCGCTGGGTGCGGATCGGCGTCGTCGACGCGACGATGTCGCTCTCGCCCCCGACTGTCATCGACGGCGTTCCGATTCAGCGCCTGCGCGTCGAGGCGCGCACCAGGGCCCTTCCGTCGCGCATCTACCGAGTGACGAATCGGTACGAAACGGACATCGATACGCGCACCGGTCTGCCGGTCGCGTACCGCTCCGATATCGACGAAGCGAAGTTCCAGGAACGTCTGGACATACGCTACGCCCAGCGCGAGCGGACCGCGGACTACCGCCGGACAGAAGCCGACCGGTCGACGCGACAAGCGCTGCCGGGCGAGACGCACACGATCTTCAGCGCTCTATACCGGATTCGTCTGCATGATTTTGGGTCGGAGCCCCGGCTCCGGTTCCTCCTCGACGCCAAAGGCATCTACTGGCGTGCCGAGGCGACGCGCACAGACGCTCGTCGGGTTTCTGGTGGAGTCGTCTGGGACGTGGAAACACGATTTGAGCGCCTGCCTGGCGGCTCCCAATCGCGCCAGTCCGACCTACTCACCGACAACCTCGTCGTCGAGGGCTCGCCGTTGCGTCTGCGCATCTTGTCACGCAGCGACGCGCCGCCCCTGGTGACGCGAATGGAGTACAGCGCGAAGGGGTTCCGCCTGTCCGCGGAACTGGATGGCTACTGAGTCCCGTCGACGCGACGCCGCCTCTGCTCAGGTGCTCTCCCGGTAACAACGGCGGTGCGTCATCGGGCAATCCGTGGTACTCTGGTACAGATTCCGCGAGAGGAGCGCGTCGCATGGAGTACCGGACTCTCGGCAGGACGAGCACCCGAATCAGTGTCGTGGGCGGGCTGTTCGTCTCGCGGGTCGGTGGAAATCCAAGCGCGGGAATCCTCGAGCTTTGCGAGTATGGCTCACCCCTGAACTATAGGAACCTGCGGACGCTCTCTCCGATGGTTCTGCGACGGACGCTTGAGAGTCTATCTCAATCCGCGTACGCGGCTTTGAGCCGATGCCAGATGCGCGTCCAGATGAGGATGCAGGCGAGCTTCACCAGTCCGCAGTAGTTCTCCGGTTTGACCTCATAGCGCACCCGAATCGA